>NZ_JAEFCH010000025.1:0-56286 GCF_016406015.1 Acidovorax sp. IB03
GTGGGCCATCAGCGTAGTCTCCTATAAGGAAGCTGATTCGACCAACACCGGTCAAGATAGTTCTATCTATTTTTGAGACACCACACTAGGAGTCCGCGCGGCAGAACCCTGACTTGAGGGCATCGCCGGATGCGCGCAAGCGGCGCTGGCGATAAATTGACTGCATGCCGACCAGCTACCTACCCTACGCGCCCGACCAGCAGTTGCTTCTGCCCCACTCGTTGCAAGAGTGGCTGCCGCAAGGGCATCTGGCCCACTACATCAACGACACCATCGACACGCTGGATCTGAGCGCGTTCTTCAAGCGCTACCAAGGTGGCGGCTCACGCAACCAGCCCTTCCACCCGGCCATGATGGTCAAGGTGCTGGTGTATGGCTACGCCACGGGCGTGTTCTCCTCGCGCAAGATCGCCAAGAAGCTGCACGAGGACGTGGCCTTCCGGGTGCTGGCCGCAGACAACTTCCCCAAGCCCCGCACGCTGAGCGACTTCCGGGCGCTGCACCTGGAAGAGCTGGCGGCGCTGTTCGTGCAAGTGGTCAAGCTCGCGCGAGAGTGTGGCTTGGTCAAGCTGGGCACCATCGAGGTGGACGGCACCAAGCTGCGTGCCAAGGCCAGCAAGCACAAGGCGATGAGCTACGAGTGCATGCAGGCCAGGGAGATCGAACTGAAGGCGCAGATCGACACCTTGCTCAAGCGCTCCGCCCACCTGGAATGGCTGAGCTGGCGGCGCTGGCTGGACATCCACGGCGTGGACAAGCTGCAGCCCGAGCGCTGGCTGTATTTCAACTACGCGCACCAGATTGCCCAGGCCGCCCTGAGCGGCCAGGGGCTGGCGCTGTCGCGCATGCCCCTGATTGCCGACGCGCTGGCAGCGGGGGACCTGCTGGAGGTGCTGCCCCAGCACCGCATCGACACCCCGCTGGCCTACTGGCTCATGGTGGGCCCGCGTAGCGCACAGCGCCCCGAAGTCAAGGCGTTTTGCACCTGGCTGGCGGCGCAGGCTGAAATCACGCGTGCGGCCATTGGCGATGGGCCCGACCCCGACACGCAAGACCACCACGACTGAAAGGCCCCCGTGAAAACACCAGTCACCGCCGCAGCCTCTCGGAGGACACTTCGCACTGGCCATGGGCTGCCCCACCGCACCACCCGATCACACCAAGCCGGGGCACCCCGCTGACCACGGCCCCACCCCTGCCGCCACCATGCACCCGATCGAGGCCCCCAACGACAACTTTCGCCTGCTGATACGCCAGGCGTCGGCCTTGTGTGTGCTGGTGCACAGCCTGTACATCGCGCTTTTTGTGTGGGCCAAAGTCGATGCACTGGCCTGGCTGAATGTGGCCAGCGTGCTCACCCATTGCACGGCGTTCTGGCTGTCGCGCACCGACCGCCACGTCAGGGCCGCATCCCTGGTGCTGATCGCCGAGATCACCGTGCACGCCATCGCCGCCACGGTGGTCATCGGCTGGGAGGCGGGCTTTCATTACCTGATGCTGCCCGTGGTGCCGGTGGCCATGCTGTCATCCAGCGAACACCGGATGACCAAGAACGCCATCGCACTGTGCCTGACTGCCATCTACCTGGGCCTGGACGGCTGGAGTGACAACAACCCACCTCAGTACCTTCTGGACGACACCGTGCTGGACTTGCTGCGCTACCAGAACATCGTCACGCTGCTGCTGGCCTTCATCGTCCTCTCGCGCGGCTACTACAACATGGTGACCCAGGCGCAGGCCGCGCTGGCAAAGGAAGCGTCCACCGACCCACTCACTGGCGCCGTGAACCGCCGCCGCCTGATGGACATGGGGCGCAGCGAAATGGCAAAGCAGCAGCCGGGGAGCCGCCCCTGGCCCTGCTGCTGTGTGACCTAGACCATTTCAAGCGCATCAACGACACCCATGGCCACCGCGCAGGGGACCTGGTGCTGCAGGATTTTTACCGCCGCGCGCTGGGGGTGACCCGATCCACCGACACGATCTGCCGCTGGGGCGGCGAAGAGTTTCTGATTTTGCTGCCAGATACCCCCACCGCAGGGGCCCACGACCTGGCAGAGCGCCTGCACCAGCCCGTTGTCACCGCCCCGTTCAGGGTGGGTTCAGGCAAGGTGCTGCATGTGACCGTGACCATCGGCGTGGCCACCGTGCGCGCCAGTGAAGACTTGCTGGACGCAGTGCACCGCGCAGATGCCGCGCTGTACCAGGGCAAGCAGCAAGGGCGCAACCAGGTCGTGCTGAGCCAGGCGCCCACGGGGCAGGATGCGCGGCCCGAGCGGGCGCGCAGCCCTGCCATGCGGCAGGACTGAGCCCGCAAAAAAACCGGTCAGGTCAGCCCAGCGTCACGCGGGCAAACTTGCGCTTGCCCACTTGCACGACATAGGTGCCAGCCTCCAGCTTCAAGCCCTTGTCGCTGACCACACCGCCATCCACACGCACGCCGCCGCCGTCGATCAAACGGTTGGCCTCGCTGGTCGATGGCGCCAGATTGGCCTGCTTGAGCAAGGCGCCAATACCCAGAGGTGCGCCGGACAACGCCACATCAGGAATATCGTCGGGCACGCCGCCCTTGCTGCGGTTGATGAAGTCTTGCTCGGCCGCATCGGCCGCTGCAGCGCTGTGGAAGCGGGCCGTGATTTCCTTGGCAAGCGCCACCTTCGCATCCTTGGGGTTGCGCCCGGCCGCCACTTCGGCCTTGAGCGCGGCGATCTCATCCAGGCTCTTGAAGGACAACAAGGTGTACCAGTCCCACATCAGGGTGTCCGAAATCGACAGCACCTTCGCGAACATGGTGTTGGCGTCTTCGGTGATGCCGATGTAGTTGTTCTTGGACTTGGACATCTTGTCCACACCGTCCAGCCCCACCAGCAAAGGCATGGTGAGCACGCACTGCGGCTCCTGGCCATATTCCTGCTGCAAATGGCGGCCCATCAGCAGATTGAACTTCTGGTCCGTGCCGCCCAGCTCCAGGTCGCTCTTGAGAGCCACGGAGTCATAACCCTGCAGCAGGGGGTAGAGGAATTCGTGCAGGCTGATCGAGCTGCCATCGGTGAAGCGCTGGTGAAAGTCGTTGCGCTCCATCATGCGGGCCACCGTGTACTTGGCCGACAGCTGGATCATGCCGCGCGCGCCCAGGGCGTCGCACCACTCGCTGTTGTAGCGAATTTCCGTGCGCGCCGGGTCCAGCACCTTGGCGGCCTGGGTGTAATAGGTTTCGGCGTTGAACTTGATCTGCTCGGGCGTGAGCGGCGGGCGCGTGCTGTTGCGGCCAGAAGGATCACCGATCAGCGTCGTGAAATCGCCGATCAGAAAAATCACCTGGTGGCCCAGATCCTGCAGCTGGCGCATCTTGTTGAGCACCACCGTGTGGCCGATGTGGATGTCAGGTGCCGTGGGGTCCAGGCCGAGCTTGATACGCAGGGGCTTGCCCGTGGACTCGGAGCGCGCCAGCTTCTTGGCCCACTCGTCCTGCGGCAGCAACTCTTCCACACCCCGCAGCGAGACTTCCAGGGCCTTTCGTACACCATCGGACAGCGGGCTTGTTGTAACAGCAGATTGATTCATAAGGGTTTTTTTCGATGTCTGGGGATCGCGCGCCGCTATACTCGGGCTCCATTGCAAAGGCGGATTCTAGTAGGGCCGCCGTTTCGGCACTGGATTCACCGGCCGAAATTTGCCTTGTATCCATCTCAGTGCCTCCACGTGCCGCCGAGCCATCCGCTCCCGACTCAGACGTTGACACACCAATTCTGGGGATAGAACTTGATTCACGGCTTGACCACCGCCAGCCTGGCTTTGCTTGATCGCCTCTCCCAAACCGCCCAAAAACACCCCAAGCGCATCACCGCCGCAGTGGCTGCTGTGCTGCTGACAGGCGGCGGCGGGGCGTTTGCTGTGGCATCGCTTGACCCCGATGCGTCGGACCTGCCCACCAAACTGGTGAGCTATCCGGTTGAATCTCTGGCAGAAAACCTTTCCCTCGAGGCTCTGGAAGCACCAGGCTTCTCGCTGTACCGGTCTGAGCAGACCCGCAGCAGTGACACCGCTGAATCGCTGCTGCAACGCATGGGCGTTGCCGATCCAGCTGCGGCGGCATTCTTGCGCGCTGACAACACGGTGCGCCAAAACTTGCTGGGCCGTGCGGGCCGCCTGGTTTCCGCAGAAACCACGGACGACCATAGCCTGGTACGCCTGACTGCACGCTGGGCTCCCGACGACAGCGGCACCTTCCGCCGACTGGTGGTTGAACGCAAGGGCGAAGGCTTCGCCTCCCGCATCGAAACTGCCCCCCTCACCAAAGGCACCCGCCTGGCTGGTGGCGTGATTCGCAGTTCATTGTTTGCAGCCACAGACGCCGCCAACATTCCCGATGCCGTTGCCATGCAAGTGGCGGAAATCTTCTCCGGCAACATCGATTTCCACCGCTCCCTGCGCAAGGACGACCGCTTCGCCGTAGTTTACGAAACACTGGAAGCCGATGGCGAGCCGCTGCGCACCGGCCGCGTGTTGAGCACCGAGTTCCGCAACAACGGCAAGACCTATGAAGCCGTGTGGTTCCAGGAACCCGAGGCATCCAAAGGCGCCTACTACACCCTGGAGGGTGAGAGCATGCGCCGCGCGTACCTCGCCTCTCCCGTCGAGTTTTCTCGGGTGACCAGCGGCTTCAAGATGCGGATGCATCCGATCCTGAAAACCTGGCGCGCACACCTGGGCACCGACTACGCAGCCCCTACAGGCACCCCGGTGCGCACGGTGGGTGATGGCGTGGTGGAGTTTGCAGGGGTACAGAACGGTTTTGGCAACGTGGTCTTCGTCAAGCACCGCAACCAGCACGTGACCGTGTACGCCCACCTGAGCCGCATTGACGTCAAGAATGGCCAGTCGGTAGAACAAGGCCAAACCGTGGGTGCCGTAGGCGCCACGGGCTGGGCAACCGGGCCGCACTTGCATTTTGAGTTCCGCATCAACGGTCAGCACCAGGACCCACAAACCATCGCCCAGCAAAGCGAGGCAGCAGCACCGGTCTCTGCGGCGGCGCGGCCCGCCTTCCAGCGCTTGGCCGCTGCCATGCGAACCCAACTCTCTTCAGCAGACCTGATCCAGCAGGCCAGCGCCCAGTAAAAGTATTCCCCCCGCCTGCACACGGCCAGCGGGGGAATGAGCCAGACGCCACAACCATGGGTGATCTCTACATCGGACTGATGTCTGGCACCTCGCTGGATGGGGTGGATGCTGTTCTGGTGGACTTCGCTGGAAAACGCCTCCAGGTACTGGGGCACCGATCTGCCCCTTTTTCGGACGAGCTCAAAAGTGAGCTGCTTGCCCTGAACACTTCTGGAGCGGACGAGTTGCACAGAGCTGCACTCGCGGGCAACGCTGTCTCTCGCATCTATGCATCCCTGGTCCAGCAACTGCTGAGTGACCTGCAACTCAACGCTAGTCGAATCAGTGCCCTTGGCGCCCATGGACAAACCGTTCGCCATCGCCCCCAGGAGTTCGACGGCACGGGCTACACACTGCAGTTGCAAAACCCAGCCTTGTTGGCGGAGCTCACCGGCATTCGTGTAGTGGCCGACTTCCGCAGCCGCGACGTCGCGGCCGGGGGCCAGGGCGCACCTTTGGTTCCTGCATTCCACCACGGTGTTTTCCGCAAGCCCAACCAGACCGTGCTGGTGCTGAACATTGGCGGCATTTCCAACATCAGCGTGCTACCAGCGCAAGGATCGGTGATCGGCTTCGATTGCGGCCCCGGCAATGCGCTCATGGACTACTGGTGCCAGCGGCACACCGGTGCACCCTACGACGCTCAAGGCCACTGGGCGGCCCAGGGCACTGTGCACCCGGCCCTGCTGGAAACCTTTTTGAACGAGCCTTTCTTTCAGAAAGCGCCACCGAAAAGCACCGGAAGGGACTTGTTCAATGTGGCGTGGCTCAACAGCAAGTTGCAGCACTTTGCGGACCTGCGCCCCGTCGATGTACAAGCCACTTTGACCGAGCTGACTGCCCAGGCTTGCGCGAACACAGTCAAACAATACGGTGGAGGCGCAACTTTGATGGCAGTGTGCGGTGGCGGCGCGCTCAACAACCACCTGATGCACCGCCTGAAGGACTTGCTCGCCCCTTTACCCGTAGAGCCAACGGATGTGCTGGGCCTACCTGTGATGCAGGTGGAAGCCTGCGCTTTTGCGTGGCTGGCCCGTCAAACCATCGTCGGGCAAGCAGGGAACCTTCCAAACGTCACGGGCGCACAAGGCGCCCGTGTTTTAGGGGCCATCTACCCCGCTTGATGCCCTTTGGCAGGGCTTGGCCTGGTCAGGCAGAGAAGCTGGAACCGCAACCACAGGTGGTGGTAGCGTTCGGGTTCTTGATCACAAACTGTGCGCCCTGAAGGTCTTCCTTGTAGTCGATCTCAGCGCCCACCAGATACTGGTAGCTCATCGCGTCGATCAACAACGACACCCCGTTCTTGGTCATGGTGGTGTCGTCGTCATTGGTGATTTCATCGAAGGTGAAACCGTACTGGAAGCCAGAGCACCCGCCGCCCTGCACGAACACGCGCAGCTTCAAATCCGGGTTACCTTCCTCGGCAATCAGATCCGCAACCTTGGCCGCAGCGCTGTCGGTGAACAGAATCGGCGCGGGCATTTCGGTGGGGACGTTTTCAGCAACTGTACTCATGGGGACTCCGGATTCAGAATTTGCATGCGATGGTACTGCAACTCCCCCGTGCGCTCAGCGCACTGGTTGTTTGACGCTAGTTTGAGTGGGGGCTTTTCTTCAATCAACACAGCCGCAGGTTGCAACTGACCCGCAATCGTTGCCCCTTGGTGCATCTCCAGCGCCCTGTAGTTCACATTGCCTGTGATGCGCGCCTTGGGCTGCAGTTCCAGCAGCTCCGCGGCGTGCACTGGCCCCACCACCGACCCATTCACGATCACATGGTCAGCATGCACAGCCCCCTCCACTCGGGCCGTTTCGGAAATCACCAAGATGCTGGGTTGCTCGGTCGAAGCACGGATATCACCCACCACATCCCCGTCGATCCGAATTCCTTCTTCAAACAGAACATTGCCTTCGATGCGGGTGCCATGGGCAATCAAGCTTTTGATGGGCGGCTGCTTCTTGCGAGAAAACATTGGAACTCCTCCTCAGACGCCTTTGCGGCGCTCCACTGCGAAATCATTGAGACACCGCACCACCACGCCAGGCAGAAAGCCCCAGCACCAGTGCATTGCGCACACGTCCGCAAGCTCCCTCGGCGGACTCAATCCAGATCTACCGCCTGGATTGCCCGAATGGTCTGGCCTTCATAGACACGGGCGGTCACGGTTTTTACCACGACATTCAGAGGCAAAGCGAATACGCCTCCCAAGCGACGGTACTGGCGAAACTGGATCGCCTGCCCTTCAGGCGGGAAGGCCTGCGTCCAAGGCTTGCCGTTGAGAACACCCGCAAGCACCAATTCGAGGCGCCCTTTGAATTCCGGCGCATTGCGTGCAGCAGCAGCCTGAATGACCAGCACCTGCCACTTCAGCTGCGCACCACCCACCAACTCCGCTTTCAGGCCACGTATGGTGACGCCATCCGATTTGGCCGCAGGAATGAGTTTTTCAAAAAAGCCCAGATCGTCTCGCAGGGCGCGATTCTCCGCTTCCAGCAGCTTCACCTGGGCAGTCAGGCGCTCCAGTGTTGCACGATCAGCAGTCAAGAGACTCTCCGCCGTTTGCGACAGCAACTGGGTTTGCTGTGACTGCTCCCGCAATCGCTCAATCTCGGCGCGCAGTTGCATTACCTCCTGCCGCGAAGTGGGCTCAAGGCCTGCAATCGACTTGCCAAACTCAAAAGCCCACAAGGCGGTGGCTGCGCTCAGGCCCAAGGCAAGCGCCAATACCAGCCAGCGCAGG
Organism: Acidovorax sp. IB03; assembly: GCF_016406015.1. NCBI lineage: Bacteria > Pseudomonadati > Pseudomonadota > Betaproteobacteria > Burkholderiales > Comamonadaceae > Acidovorax > Acidovorax sp. IB03. The sequence goes on from NZ_JAEFCH010000025.1 coordinate 7,902, forward strand.
GGCCACGGCATCGCACTGCGAATGGCCACCCTGGGTGCGCTAATGGTCAACCGCCGACGAAGCAAACGAAAACGCATGTACGAACCATCCCCCTTGAAGAAGCACGCACCATAAACGAAAAAACCGCCCGAAGGCGGTTTTTGCAGAGGCCGGGGGAAAACCCGGTCTCCTGAAGGCTGCGAAGATTAACGCTTCGAGAACTGCTTTGCACGACGTGCAGAGTGCAGACCGACCTTCTTACGCTCCACTTCACGTGCATCACGTGTCACGAAGCCGGCTTGGCTCAGTGCAGACTTGAGTGCTGCATCGTAGTCGATCAGAGCGCGGGTGATGCCGTGACGGGTTGCACCGGCTTGACCGGATTCACCACCGCCGTGGACATTGACCTGGATGTCGAAAGTTTCGACATGGTTGGTCAGCACCAGGGGTTGCTTGGCAATCATGATCGATGTTTCGCGGCCGAAGTAGGACTGGATGTCCTTGCCGTTCACAGTGATCTTGCCGGAGCCTTTTTTCAGAAACACGCGGGCGACGCTGGACTTGCGACGGCCGGTGCCATTGTTCCATTCACCAATCATTCTCAAGGCTCCTTAGATTTCCAGCACTTTGGGCTGCTGGGCGGCGTGGGGATGCTCAGCACCACCGTACACCTTGAGTTTCTTGATCATTGCATAGCCCAGGGGACCCTTAGGCAGCATGCCCTTGACAGCCTTTTCCAGAGCACGACCAGGGTGCTTGGCTTGCATGTCGCGGAAGTTGGTGGCCGTGATACCGCCGGGATAGCCCGAGTGACGGTAGTACACCTTGTCCAGGGACTTGGTGCCGGTAACCTTGAGTTGGGCTGCGTTGATAACGACGATGAAGTCACCGGTATCGACGTGAGGCGTGTAAATGGCCTTGTGTTTGCCGCGCAAACGGAGAGCAACTTCGCTGGCTACTCGTCCGAGGACCTTATTGGTCGCGTCAATCACAAACCACTCGTGCACAACCTCAGCGGGCTTTGCGCTGAAAGTAGTAGTCATGAGTTTCTCTTTTCAAGAGGGGGTTTGTAAGGGCCCTTTTCCACGGTCGGTGCTTCTCTGAAGGAAGCCTCTTAGGTGGGACTGATGTGTTCGCCGCGGGGCCGCTCAATCGCTGCGAAGCCTGTGATTATACGAAGTTTCACAAAAGCGGCACAACCGCTCGTCCCGAAGCCCGTCCGCCGAGGCGCCAAACCACTCAGTTGCCCATCTGCCGGGCACGCTGCTCCTCAGCCTCGTAGCGCTTTCGGTTCTCGACACAGATGGCCTGCCCGACCTGCGACGGCTTTTGGCATTCCTGATGAATGCACATGGGTTTGGCCAAGAAGCCAGCATTCGCGCAAACCTCTTGGGGCGTCGGGATTTTGGCGGGTGCTGGCCGGGGTTTCGGCTCAGGCGGTGGCGGGGGAGGCGGAGGAGGCGCTTCCACAGCCACCACCGGCGCGGGGGCAGGCTCTGGAGCCACCTTTCTTGCAGCGGCGCTGTTGCGCACCACGGGCTTGGGCGCCGTAGCCGGCTGGGACGCAGAAGCTGCAACCAGCGGAGGATCCACGAGACTGGGCTCCGCCACAGCCACCTCACTGGCGACCGAGGCGCTGGCCACCGGAGCAGATGCTTCCACCAGCGTCAAAGCAGCTGGTGGCTCAGCCATTTCGGTGATGATGTCATCCGCCACCGGAGCCTTGCGTGCATACAGCCCCCAGCCCGCACTCGCCACCGCCATGAAAGCAACCGCAGCCACAGCCCCCCAGCGCAAACTCTTGTGGCGACGCGGGACAGCAGCGCGGGCCCGTTGACTCGATTCTTGCGAAGCGCTCGCAGACCTGGAAGACTTGGAAGCATGCCCCCCTACTTCGCGGTGCGCGCCCGATCCTGAACGATGACCTGACGAACTGGACGACTCCAACTCCTCCATCATCACCGTATCGCCCGGATCCATGAAAACGGTATCTGCAGCCTCTACAGCCACCGTATCAGGGCCTGAGTCAGCATCCACCCGCTTGGAATCGCGCAAAGCGGCAGGAGCAGAGACCGCGGCTTGCGCGCCCCCCAGCGATGCCTGGATATCCGCCACGATCTTGGGCGCAGAGGTCACATCCACGGTGGGCGTCAGCAACCCAGGGCCGGGCTGGTCCGCAGGCTCGACCCAGATGTCGCCCAGATCAGCGCGGAAATCGAATCCGTCAATACCTTCAGGTGCAGACACCATTTCCATGGCCTGCAAGAAGGCGTCAATGCTCTGAGGACGATCTTCGGGGCGCAAAGAGAGGGCCTGGCTCACCGCTTCGATAAACGCAGGCGAATACTCGACACCAAACTGCCGCTTCACGGTCTTGGCAACGCGGGGGAACGGCACCATGCGATCTCGAATGGAACGCAAGGTGGCAGGCAAAGGCGTGTCGTTGCACAGACAGCCGTGCACGACCGCCGCCAGCGAATACAAATCGCTCCAGGGCCCCTGGCGCAGGTCGTCATCGGTTTCTGAATACTGCTCGATGGGCGCATAGTTGACCTTGAGCACCGCAGTGTGCTGGCGCCCCTGGTCATTGATGGCGTGGCGTGCGGCCCCCAGGTCCAGCAACACGGGGGGGCCATAGTCTTGCAAGAAGATGTTGTCTGGAGAGATATCGCGGTGCAGCGTCTTGCCGTCGTGCAGCACCCGCAGCGCCCCCAGCACTGACCACAGCACCTTGCGCAGCCAGGCCTCTGGCGGCGGAGTGCGCATCTGCGCACGCGCTTGCTTGAACGTCATGCCGCTGTAGAGCGGCATGACCATGTAAGCCGTGTTGTTCGCCTCCCAGAAACGGAACACCTTCACGAGCGAAGGGTGATCAAACTGGGCCAGCAAGCGCGCTTCGCCCACAAAGGAAGCCAACCCGGCCTGGAAGGTCTGCTGATCGGACGAAGAGCGAACCCCCAGGGATTGCCCGTGCACACGCCCTGCCAGAGCCGTCGGCATGTATTCCTTGATGGCCACCGCGCGGTGCAGGGAATGGTCAAACGCCTTGTAGACCATGCCAAAACCGCCCACACCCAGAAGCCCCAGGATTTCAAACTCAGCCAGCCTGGTGCCGGGCGGCAGCGCATCAACGTGGCTGACGCCGGCGGCAGGGGTTTGACTGGATCGTTCGATCATGGTGGGAAGGGAGCAGGACCGGGTCTGAAAGGGCACTCAATGGTGCCTGCCAAGCGTCTAGGCTGGGCAACAGACGCGATGATGCGATATCAAAGCCTGTAGAGAAGCCACAAAAAGCAGACTGTCTGAGAAAAACATCACAGGCCGCCGGAAGGTTGTGATTTTGCCCGGCTCCCGGACGATTTGTATGAGGTTTCTCAGCACTCAAGGCCGTCAAGGTACGCAATCGTTACCATACGGGCATGTTCAGTTATCGCCACGCATTCCACGCAGGCAACCATGCCGATGTGCTCAAGCACACGGTTTTGATTGCCACCTTGCAATATCTCACGGAGAAAGACGCGGCGTTGACCGTTCTGGATACCCACGCCGGCGCGGGCCTCTACCGGCTGGATGGCGACTACGCCAGCACCAGCGCAGAAGCCTCGGACGGCATCTTGCGCCTGGTCGCCCCCGAAGTACCGCCCCTCACACCGGCTCTGGCAGCGTATGTAGACATGGTGCGGGCCTTCAACCAAGGCAGCAAAACCAGGGTGTACCCCGGCTCGCCCTTCATCAGCCAGCGCCTGCTGCGCGGGCATGACAAGCTCAAGCTGTTTGAACTTCACCCCACGGACATGCGCGCGCTGGCTGGCAACGTGGCCCAGCTGGAAGCCGGCAGGCAAGTGGCCGTGCTGCATGAGGATGGCTTTGAAGGCATCAAAAAATTTCTGCCGCCACCGGCCCGCCGCGCTTTGGTGCTGTGCGATCCCAGCTATGAAATCAAGAGCGATTACGGCAAGGTGCTGGACATGGTCACGGATTCGCTCAAGCGCTTCGCCACCGGCACCTACGCGGTGTGGTACCCCATCATTCCCCGCCCTGAAGCCCATGATTTGCCCCGGCGGCTCAAGACCCTGGCCACCAAGGCGGGCAAGAGCTGGCTGCATGCCACGCTGACGGTGAAATCCAGCAAGGTCACAGAAAACGCGGCTGGGGAAACCAAACGCCCAGGTCTGCCAGCCAGCGGCATGTTTCTGATCAATCCGCCCTTCACCCTCAAGCCCGCGCTGAAGGAAGCCCTGCCCCAAATGGTGGAGTTGCTGGCGCAAGACAAGCACGCCACGTACACACTGGAATCAGGCAGTTGAAGACAGGCCCGCGGCGGCCTAATCGGGCCGCTTGGGCGGGCAGGCATCTTCGCCCGCACCCAGGGGAAACACATCCACCGGCTTGAGCCCCAAGCCGTGAAGCCCCAAGGCAATGGCAGCGCCCCGGCTGAGGTCTACCACCCGGTTGGCGGCGTGCGGGCCCCGGTCGTTGATGCGGACGACCACCCCGCGCCCGGTGATCTGGCTTCGCACGCACACCATGGTTCCGAACGGCAAGGTGCGGTGCGCAGCGGTCATGGCGTGCATATCAAAGCGCTCGCCACTGGCGGTGCGGCGCTTGTGAAAACCAGGGCCGTACCAGGAAGCCAGCCCGGTTTCGCTGGGCAAGACTTCTGCCTCCTCCTCCCCCTCTTCGTCCTCGTCCCTGCTCAGCAGATCGATGGCGGAGCGCTGGGCGGGAAGCGGTTTTTCCGCATCAGAGGATGACGTCGCACTGGGGTCGGGCATGCCCGAATCCTCATGGGCAAGAACAACGACAGGCCAGGCCAGCACCACAGCGGCACAGACCAGCAAGGCAGACCAGAGCCTGCGCACACTTGCAAGCCCTGCCGCGCGCTGCCCTGGCACGTTTACAGCTCCAGTCGGCGGCAGATCTCCAGCGTGGCCGCGCTCTGGTTCATGGTGTAGAAGTGCAAGGCGGGCACCCCGGCGCTGCGCAACTGATCACATAGATCGGTCACCACGTCCAGGCCAAACGACTTGATGCTGGCGGTATCGTCGCCAAACGCCTGCAGGCGCAGCCGGATCCAGCGCGGAATCTCGGCGCCGCACGCATCCGAAAAACGCATCAGCTGCGTAGAGCTGGAGATGGGCATGATGCCGGGCACGACGGGAATGTCTGCACCCAGCTTGTACGTGTCCTCCACAAAGCGGAAGTACGCATCGCTGTTGTAGAAATACTGGGTGATGGCGGCATCAGCACCCGCACGCACCTTGGCCACATAGGCCTTGAGGTCAGCCTCGGGCGAACGGGCTTGCGGATGCACCTCGGGGTACGCGGCCACCTCGATGTGAAAGTCCCGCCCCGTTTCTTCGCGGATGAAGGCCACCAGGTCGCTGGCGTACTGAAATTCGCCTCCCGCGCCATAGCCGCTGGGCAAGTCGCCCCGCAAAGCTACCAGCCGCCGCACGCCCATGCCCTTGAGCACAGCCAATTGCTCACGCACCGACTGCCGAGTGGCACCAATGCATGAAAAATGGGAGGCCGCGCTGACGCCTTCCGAAAGGATCTCTTTCACCGTGGTGAAGGTGCCCTCTTGCGTGGAGCCACCCGCCCCATAGGTCACGGAACAAAACTCTGGATGCAGGGCATACAGCTGCTGGCGCACGGTACGCAGCTTGACCGCGCCCTCTTCGGTTTTTGGCGGAAAGAATTCCAGGCTCACCGGGAAACCGGTGGCTTCGGTCTTGGCAGCGTTCATGCAGCCCTCCTTGCGTCAATAAAGAATTCCCGGTTGCCGTCGCCGCCCTGAATAGGGCTGTCGATCCACGACAACACGTCCAGGCCCACCTCGGCACAGCAATCGCGGATGCGCTTTTCCACCACGGGGTACAGCGCTTCGTCGCGCACAATGCCGCCCTTGCCAACCTGGCCGGGCTGTAACTCAAACTGCGGCTTGACCAGCATGAGCAGCCGGCCCTGCGGGGCCAACAGCGGCACCAGCGCGGGCAGTACCAGCGTCAGCGAGATGAACGACAAATCGCCCGTGATCACATCAAACACGGGCGTGATGTTCACCTCCTCACGCCCCGGCTTGCGACGGCGCACCACGGGCAAAGAGCCCTCGGCACGCGCCTTGGCCTTGGCAGCGCGCTCGGCCTTGAAGGCTTCCACGTCCTGCTCCTTGGCGTCGTCGCTGTCGTCGTACTCTTCATCCACCAGCCCGCCGTTGCGCATCCAGCTGTAGGGGGCCACGGGCTGGGTCTCGTTGTCCTCTTCGTCCTGCACCTCTTCTTCAGACAAGGCCACGTCGCAGCCTTCCAGGAGGGACTCGGCAGTCATCGCCCGAGCGTTCAGGCCTTCCACGCCCACCACGCGCGGGTCATCGCGCAGACGCTCGTGCAACTGGCCGTGGCCCACGTCCACGCCAATGACCTGGGCGGCACCGTGCTGCAGCAAGCAGTCGGTGAAGCCGCCGGTGCTCTGCCCCACATCAAGGCAGCGCAAGCCTTTGACCACCAGCCCCGTCGCCTTGAGGGCGCCTTCGAGCTTGAGCCCCCCGCGCGAGATGTACTTCGCCTCGGCATCGTCCAGCAAGCGCACCTCTGCCATGGGTGGAATGTCATCGCCGTTCTTGACCACCTTGTTCCAGGCAGACAGCGGCGTCAGCCGCCACTCCACCCCCGAGGCAATCAGGCGTTGCGCCTGTGAGCGCGTGGCGGCTTGGCCGCCTTCCACCAAAAAAACATCTGCGCGCATGCGTACTCTCTTGTCATCCGACGGAAATTGGAATAAAAACAGGCACCAGCGCTTACCCAGCAAGCGCTAGCAGCTCCTAAATCAGGAGCATTCAACCTCTATCGCCAGGGCTTAGTAGCGGTAGGTATCTGGCTTGTAAGGGCCTTGCTTGGGCACGCCAATGTAGGCGGCTTGCTCGTCTGTCAGCTCCGACAACATCGCACCCACCTTCTTCAGGTGCAGGCGTGCGACCTTTTCATCCAGGTGCTTGGGCAGCACGTAGACCTTGCCGTTCTCATAGAAGTCGCTGTGCGTGAACAGCTCGATCTGGGCAATCGTCTGGTTGGCAAAGCTGGAAGACATCACAAAGCTGGGGTGACCCGTGCCGCAGCCCAGGTTCACCAGGCGGCCCTTGGCCAGCAGAATGATGCGCTTGCCGTCAGGGAAGATCACATGGTCCACCTGGGGCTTGATTTCTTCCCACTGGCAGTGCTCTTCGAGCTTGGCGACCTGGATTTCGTTGTCGAAGTGACCGATGTTGCAGACGATGGACTGGTCCTTCATGGCCTTCATGTGCTCGAACGTGATCACATCGCGGTTACCGGTGGTGGTCACAAAGATGTCGGCCTTGTCGGCGGCATATTCCATGGTCACGACCTTATAGCCTTCCATCGCGGCCTGCAGGGCGTTGATCGGGTCGATCTCGGTCACCCACACCTGGGCGCTCAGGGCGCGCAGGGCCTGGGCCGAACCCTTGCCCACGTCGCCGTAGCCCGCCACCACGGCCACCTTGCCGGCAATCATCACGTCGGTAGCGCGCTTGATGCCATCCACCAGCGACTCGCGGCAGCCGTACAGGTTGTCGAACTTGCTCTTGGTCACCGAGTCGTTCACGTTGATCGCGCGGAACATCAGGCTGCCCTTGGCAGACATTTCCTTCAAGCGGTGCACGCCGGTGGTGGTTTCTTCCGTCACACCGATGATTTGTGCGCTCTTGCGGCTGTACCAGGTGGGGTCCACCGCCAGCTTGGCCTTGATGGCGGCAAACAGAATGCGCTCTTCTTCGCTGCCAGGGTTGGCCAGCACGCTCTGGTCCTTTTCGGCCTGCTTGCCCAGGTGCATCAGCAGCGTGGCGTCACCGCCGTCGTCCAGAATCAGGTTGGGGCCTTCGCCTTCGGTGCCTGCAGGGCCAAAGTCAAAAATGCGGTGGGTGTAATCCCAGTAATCCACCAGTGTCTCGCCCTTCACTGCAAACACGGGCGTGCCGGTGGCCGCAATGGCGGCAGCAGCGTGGTCCTGGGTGGAGAAAATGTTGCACGAGGCCCAGCGCACCTGCGCGCCCAGTGCCTGCAGGGTTTCGATCAGCACAGCGGTCTGGATGGTCATGTGCAGCGAGCCCGTGATGCGCGCGCCCTTGAGTGATTGCTTGGGCGCGAATTCCTCGCGGATGGCCATCAGGCCGGGCATCTCGGTTTCAGCGATGCGGATTTCTTTACGGCCCCATTCGGCCAGGCCGATGTCGGCAATGATGCAGTCGGTGTTGACCGGGGCGTTGACGCGTGCGTTCATGGTGTGCTCCAAAGCAGGTTTGAAAAGCCACTTGACGGGGGAAGATGCAACTCACCACACGAAAAGTGGATGAGCGTCGTTGCTTGATGACTCCGAGCCTCACGCCCCGCAGATGGCAGGGGGCGCTGCAACGCTCCTCGGAAGTGCGGATTATAAAAGCAGTCGCCATGCAGGCGTCTCGCGTGCCACTTCAGCCCCCAAGCCCACTGGGTAAAATCGCCAACCAAAAGCCCCCGCGCCACCGCGCTCCACAGGGGCTGCGCACCCTCTGACCCCGCAGCGCGCCGCCTGTCGCGCCTGCCTACCCATTTGGAACCCCTTGTGTCCTACGCCCCAGAAACCCGGCGCCGCCGCACCTTCGCCATCATTTCCCACCCTGACGCAGGTAAGACCACGCTGACGGAAAAACTGCTGCTGTTCTCGGGCGCGATCCAGATCGCCGGTGCGGTGAAGGGCCGCAAAGCCAGCCGCCACGCCACGTCGGACTGGATGGAGATTGAAAAGCAGCGCGGCATCTCGGTGGCATCGTCGGTGATGCAGATGGCTTACCGCGACCATGTGGTCAACCTGCTCGACACGCCCGGCCACAAGGACTTCTCCGAAGACACCTACCGCGTACTCACCGCCGTCGATTCGGCGCTGATGGTGATCGACGCCGCCAACGGTGTGGAAGCGCAGACGCGCCGCCTGATCGAGGTGTGCCGACAGCGCGATACGCCCATCATCACCTTCGTCAACAAAATGGACCGCGAAGTGCGCGACCCGCTGGACATCATGGATGAAGTGGAGCGTGAGCTGGGCATGCCCTGCTGCCCCATCACCTGGCCCGTGGGCCAGGGCAAGAGCTTTGGCGGCATCATCAACCTGCGCACGAAGAGCATGACCGTGTTCCAGCCCGGCAGCGAAAAGCGCCCGCAGGACTTCGAGACCATTCCCTTGTCTGACGCAGACAACCTGCGCGCCCGTTTCGGCCAGGCATTCGACGACGCGCTGGAGAGCATGGAGCTGGCCGTAGGTGCCTCTGCCGAGTGGGACCACGATGCCTTCCTGAAAGGCAAGCTCACCCCCGTGTTCTTCGGCTCCGGGGTGAACAACTTCGGGGTGATGGAAGTGCTGGACGCGGTGGTCGATATGTCGCCCCCGCCCGGCCCTCGCGTGGCCTACACCGAGGTCAACCGCAACCGCGAAGAAAAGATCATCCAGCCTGAAGACGAGAGCTTCTCGGGCGTGGTGTTCAAGGTGCAAGCCAACATGGACGCCAACCACCGCGACCGCATTGCGTTTGTGCGCGTGGCTTCTGGCAAATACACCCCTGGCATGCGGATGAAAGTGCAGCGCACCGGCAAAGAATTGCGACCCACCAGCGTGGTGACCTTCATGAGCCAGCGCCGCGAAGCGGTGGACGAGGCCTATGCCGGTGACATCATCGGCTTCACCACCCACGGCGGCGTGCAACTGGGCGACACCATCACCGACGGCCCGAACCTGCAGTTCACCGGCCTGCCCTTCTTCGCCCCGGAAATGTTCATGACCGTGGTGCTGAAGAACCCCCTGCGCACCAAGCAACTGCAGCAGGGCCTGATGCAGCTGGGCGAAGAAGGCGCCATCCAGGTCTTCAAGCCCGACGCCGGCGGCAACATGCTGCTGGGCGCCGTGGGCCAGCTGCAGTTTGAAGTGGTACAGCACCGCCTGAAAGCCGAATACGACTGCGACGTGCGCCTGGAAGCCTGCCAGTACACCGGCGCCCGCTGGATCACCGCCGACACGCCAGCCGAGCTGCGCGAATTCGAAACCGCCTACCCGCTGCGCATGGCCCATGACGCAGCCGACACGCTGGCGTATCTGTGCACATCGCCGTACGACGTGCGACTGGCGCAAGAACGGTTTCCGAAGATTCACTTTCATCCGCTGCGGGAGCATGCGGGGCTGAGTTTGGGTAACGCGGGTTGAGCTTGGGTCGGTAGCCATGCATCCACTCACGAGCGATCTTTTTCATCAACGCCCCTTGTTGGGCGTCATGACCGACATCGACGACACCCTCACCACCGACGGCGCCATCACTTCCGATGCGCTGGAAGCACTGGGCAAGCTCAAGGCAGCTGGGCTGCACGTGGTCGCCATCACTGGCCGGCCCGTGGGCTGGAGCGAGCCCTTTGCGGGCAGCTGGCCGGTGGATGCCATCGTGGCGGAGAACGGTGCGGTGGCTCTACAGTCACTGCCCGGCCAAGGGCTGGTCAAGCGCTACCAGCAGGACGAGTCCACCCGCCAGCGCAACTACGCCCGCATGCAGGAAGTGCTTGCACAGATCGAGCGCGAGGTGCCCGGCGCCCGCCGTGCCACCGACTCTCCGGGGCGCGAGACAGACATCGCCATCGACCACAGCGAGTTCACGCACATGCCCCAGCAGGGCATTGACGAGGCGGTGCGCATCATGCGGGCGGCGGGCATGAATGCCACGGTGAGCAGCATCCACATCAATGGCTGGTTTGGCGCGCACAACAAGCTCGAAGGTGCGCGGTGGATCGTGCGCGAGTTGTGGGGCCGGGATCTCGATGCAGAAATGGACCGCTGGGTGTACGTAGGCGATTCGACCAACGACCAGTTGATGTTCCAGCACTTCGCGCACAGCGTGGGTGTGGCCAATGTGGCGCGCTTTGTGCCCCAGTTGCAGCACCTGCCGCGCTACATCACCCAGGGTGAACGCGGCGCGGGGTTTGCCGAGGTGGCCAGGGCTATTTTGCAAAGCAGATAAAGCACAGCGGATTCACGACTGCCGAGCAGGAGGCTGCCCTCGAGCCTTTTTCGGGCGCTCGCCAACGCAATGCAAGGGCCAACTGGCACTAACAGCCTCACGCGTCAGACATACGCTACGGGAACCTCTTCGAGAGCTGGCAAATGAATGAAGCGCCTCGCGGCGCTCCCCATTCACTGCGGCTTGGCCAACCCCAGCTTTTCCACCAGCGCCTTCTCGCGCTCAAAGGTGTCGGCTGCAAACTTCTGGTAGGTGGCGCTGCTCATGTAGATGGGCACCATGTCGTAGCGGGCCAGCGCGGTGCGGTAGTTTTCCTGCTCCATGGCCTGCTTGAAGGCATCGTGCAGGCGCTTGACCACGGCGGTTGGCGTGCCTTTGGGGGCGCCAATGCCGAAGGGCGAGTTCTGCACCAAATCCAGCCCCAGCTCCTTGAGCGTGGGGGCATCGGGGAACTTGGCCAGGCGCTCTGCGCCCCAGGTGTTGAGCACGCGCAGCTTGCCCGCTTCTACCTGCGGGGCAAACCCGGTGGAGTCGGCCGCGGCCATGAGCTGCCCGCCCAGAATGGCCTGCATCAAATCGGCGCTGCCCTTGTAAGGCACGTGCAGCAGTTCCATGCCCAGCTTCTGCGCCGCCAGTTCCATGGTCAGGTGCGGGCTGGTCATGGTGCCGGTGGAGCCGTAGCTCAGCTTGCCCGGGTTGGCCTTGGCCCAGGCTACAAAATGCGTCCAGGTCTTGAGCGGGGAGTCTGCCGGCACCACCACACCAAAGGCGTAGCCCGTGACGTTGAGCACGTAGCTGATGTCCTTGACCGGGTCCCAGTTGATCTTGGTGGTGTAGGGCAGGCGGAACACGCCCAGCGGAATCTGCGCCAGCGTGTAGCCATCGGCCGAGGTGCCTTGCAGGGCCTGCGCGGGCAGCGTGCCGCCAGCGCCGGGTTTGTTCTCCACCACCACGGGCTGGCCCAGGATCTTGCTGGCGTTGTCGGCCAGAACGCGCATGGTGATGTCGGTGGGCCCCCCGGCGGGGAAGGCAATCACCAGCTTGATGGGCTTGACGGGAAAGCTCTGGGCGCGCGCTGTGATTGTCGGCGCGGCGAGGCTGGCGGCCCCCCACTGGATGATCTGGCGACGTTGCATGGTGAGGCGCTCCTGACTGGCAAAACAATGACGGCGCCATTGCACCGCAGGCAAGCCGCCCGCCGTAATGCGGAAACCCCTTAGAGCCTGTCGCCCATGCGGCAGCCCCTAAGCTCAGGAGGCGCGCCCTGCCACGCCCGCACATCGATGAGCCTTACGCCTTGTAGGTGGACAGCAGGATGCTGGTCTCCGTGTTGGCGATGCCGGTGGTCAGGCGAATGCGGCCGAGCGCCGCGTCAAACGCCTCCAGGCTTTCAGCGCGCACCTCGGCCACGATGTCCCAGCGCCCATTGGTGGTGTGCAAAGTGCCCACTGCGGGCTCGCCGCGCAGCGCGCGAATGACTTCGGGGGCTGCGTTGCCCTCCACGGCGATGCTCATCCAGGCGCGGATGCGCTGCGGCTCTGACTCGGGGCGCAGGCGCACGGTGTAGCCGGTAATCACACCGCTGTCTTCGAGCTTGCGCAGGCGGTTTTGCACCGTGCCACGGGCTATGCGCAGCTTTTGCGCCAGCACGGCCACGGGCGTGCGCGCATCGGCACGCAGGATGCTCAGGATCTCCCGGTCCGTGTCGTCCATTTTGAACATTTGGTCATACCTGCAATACAAAACGCCAATTTACAGCACTATTTGAGCAGCTTGCGGGCTGTTCGCTGGCGCATGCCCTCGGGAGAATTTCTTCCGTTGCACCGCGACATTGCTTTTTTGATTCACAGAGCGACCCCAAAAACTTCTCCTCGACCGCCTTGGTGCCGCAGGCCATCGCAGCCCGATGCTCACCGTGCGCAAGGCAGTTTTGTGAGCCGCTTTACACCGGAGACTTTCATGACCCGCCTGATCGACCTTCCCACGCTGGCCCAGCTCGTTCACCACATCACCCCTGCCCGCTTCATGACCGAGCTGGCCGAGCACCTGCACAGCGACTACCTGCGCTGGCAAGACTTTGACAAGACGGCCCGCGTGGCCAGCCACAGCGCGGGCGGCGTGATCGAGCTCATGCCCGTGGCCGACAACGCGTACTACAGCTTCAAGTACGTCAACGGGCACCCCGGCAACCCCATCAGCGGGCTGCCCACGGTGATGGCGTTTGGTGTGCTGTCCGAAGTGGCTACCGGCTACCCGCTGCTGGTGTCCGAGCTGACGCTGACCACCGCGCTGCGCACTGCGGCCACATCGGCCATGGCCGCACGGGCCCTGGCACGGCCCGATGCACGCTGCATGGCGCTCATTGGCAACGGCGCGCAAAGTGAGTTCCAGGCCATAGCGTTCCACGCCCTTCTGGGGGTGAACGAGTTGCGGGTGTTTGACATTGACCCTGCCGCCACAGCGAAACTGCAGCGCAACCTGGCAGCCGTGCCCGGCTTGCGCGTGGTGCCCACATCGTCTGCAGCCGAGGCGGCGCGCGGTGCCGACATCGTCACGACCATCACCGCCGACAAGGCCAACGCCACCATCGTGACGCCCGACATGATCGAGCCCGGCATGCACCTGAACGCGGTGGGCGGCGACTGCCCTGGCAAGACCGAGCTGCATCCCGATGTGCTGCGCGCCGCAAAGATTTTTGTCGAATACGAGCCGCAAACCCGCATCGAGGGCGACATACAGCAGCTGCCTGCCGACCACCCCGTCACCGAGCTGTGGCGCGTGCTGGCAGGCGAGGCCGCCGGGCGCCAGTCGGCCAGCGACGTGACCGTGTTTGACTCGGTGGGCTTCGCGCTCGAAGACTACGCTGCATTGCGCTACATCCATCAACGGGCCACGGCAGAAAACCTGGGCATAGAGGTCGAACTCGTGCCCACCGATGGCGACCCCAAAGACCTCTTCGGCCGCACCCGCGGTGACCGCCAACGCGTGGCCCTGCGCCGTGTGGCTTGATGGCCGGTGGACATGCCATGACCCACGCTTCACCCTGCGCCACGCCCAGCGCCACACCCCAAGCCATCTCCTCTGCGCCCCCGCGCCAAGGACCAGCGCGCGCCTCCATGCAGGCACCTGCCGCCGTGGTGATGGTGCGCCCCCACCACTTTCACCCCAACCCGGAGACCGCTGCCGACAACGCTTACCAAGGCTGCAGCGGCGCACCCGCCAGCGAACTGGCACGCCGTGCCCACGCCGAAGTGACCGAGGCCGCAGCGCAGCTCCGCCAGGCCGGGGTGCGCGTGCACCTGTTTGACGACGAAGACCCGCACGGCAGCATGGGCCAGCCAGCCACGCCGGATTCGGTGTTTCCGAACAACTGGTTTTCCACCCATGCGGGCGGCCATGTGGCGCTGTACCCCATGTACGCGCCCAGCCGCCGCCGCGAGCGGCGCAGCGACATCATCGAGCTGCTCAAGGCACAGTACCGGGTGCAAGAGGTGGTGGACTACTCCGGCCTGGAAGCCGACAACGTGTTCCTCGAAGGCACCGGCGCCATGGTGCTGGACCATGTGGGCCGCGTGGCCTACACAGCCCAGTCGCACCGCGCCAACCCGGTGGCGCTGGAGCGCTTTTGCACCCACTTTCAGTACGAGCCCATGGTGTTTGCCACGGCCGACGCAACGGGCCAGCCCTGCTACCACACCAACGTGATGCTGTGCATCGGCACCGAGTTTGCGATGGGCGGGTTTCACATGGTCAGCGACCCGCAGCGCCGGCGCGAGGTGCAAGAGCGCCTGTGGGAAAGCGGCCGCAACCTGATCGAGTTGGGCCCAGAGCAGATCACCAACTTTGCGGCCAACGCACTGGAACTGCAAAGCCGCAGTGGGCCCGTGCTGGCCCTGTCGGCCCGCGCGGCTGCGTGCCTCACGCCCGCACAGCGCCGGGCGCTAGAGCAGCACACCACCTTGCTCCCGCTGGCGGTGCCCACCATTGAACTGGCAGGCGGGTCGGTGCGCTGCATGCTCGCGGGCATCCACCTGGCACCCCGTCCCAGCATGGCGCCGGCATCGCGTGAAGCCAGCGCCACAAGCACGAATCTCATTCAAATTGGCACCTAGCGCTTGATACACAAGCGCAAGCAGCTATATTTTTAATAGCAAAATCATGCATCAGGTGGCGCGGCCTGCGCCTGCAAGTCGGCATCGCACCCCACGCCCGAAGCGATCCAGCGCCGCGCCAGCAGCGACAGGCCGCGCACCACCCACGGATGGCGCCAGCCGGTGACGCTTGCAGGCTCGGCCACCATGCCGCACCAATAGCGCTGGTCGCGGTCACTCCAGCGCAAGGCCACGCAAGTGCCACGACGGCGGCGCGATACCAGCACCCCCAGCGGGCAGGGCTCTGCCAGGCAACACAGGCCACAGCCATTGCAGGGCGCGCCCTCGGCTGGCTTGGGCGGTGCCGCAGGCTGCAGCCACACAACGGGCGCAGAAGGCTGGGTCATGCCAAGGCAACGCCCGAAAGGGCTGGCGTGAAAGAGACGATGGGCATGGAAGGCGAGGGGATCAGAGCAGCGTCTGGTGACACTGCAGCAGCACCAGATCATGCCCCGCGCAAGGGTGCAGCAAAAGCCCCCAACGCCAAAAAAAGACCCCAGCTATTGCGGAAATAGCTGGGGCGAAGAGGCCGGTCAGAAGGGAGGAGAGAAGAACCGGCCCGAGGGGGACAAGAGACAAGAGAGACAAGGAAGGTGCCCTACCCCGCGCTGCAGCGCTGTGGGCACCCTGGGGCCAAAGCCCGATCAGCAGCCGCTGGGGCGGCCCGTGCGCATGGGCACAATGCCGCTCACCTTGAGCGTGGCGCCCGAGCCGTCGCTGGCCGTCAGGGTCTTGCTGGTAAAGCGCACGCGGTCGCTTTCGCGCTCCACCGCGGAGTCCACCGCCTCGCCGCTGGCGTATTCCTTGCCGGCAAATGTCATGAACACCTGGTAGGTGACGGTGCCGTTGACCTGGTAGCGGATATCGCCGAACGCGGTGGCATCAGAGCCAACCTTGTTGGCACCGTCGAACTTGAACGTGCACACCTCGGGCGATGAACCCACGGGGTTCTTCTTGTCCACATCGGTGATGTTCAAGGAGCCATTGCCGTAAATGCCGTTGAGACCGTCCACGGTGGAACTGGTCACGGTGAGCACGCCTGGCTCGTTGCTGGGGGTGGGGTCATCGTCGTTGCCGCCACCGCAGGCCACCAGCAGAACGGAGGAGGCAGCGAGGGCCAGGCAAGTTTTGAAGGAGGAGTTCATCTCAGTGGGGCCATCTGGCGGCCGGGGTTGGTTGGCAGTGGAGTCATCGTAAAAATGCCACTGCACCGCCCACGTCCGACAACGGCAGCACCCGCCGTAGGACGGCACCGCACGCGCTGGGGGCACGGCCGCCGTCGCCGGCCAGCGCGTGCCCAGCGCATGTTCAGCGCCTGTTCAGCGTGCCAGCACCGGCCCCAGTGCCTTGCCCGTGTGCGTGCCCAGGCGCACCAGGTCCTCGGGCGTGCCGGTGGCTACGATGCGGCCGCCGTCGTTGCCGCCTTCGGGGCCCAGGTCGATGATCCAGTCGGCCTCGGCAATCACGTCCAGGTCGTGCTCGATGACGACCACGCTGTGCCCGCCATCGACCAGGCGGTGCAGCACGCGGATGAGCTTGTCCACGTCTGCCATGTGCAGGCCCACGGTGGGCTCGTCCAGCACGTACAGGGTGTGCGGGGCTTTCTGGCCCCGGCGGCCCACTTCGTCGCGCACTTTGGTCAGCTCGGTCACCAGCTTGATGCGCTGGGCTTCGCCGCCGCTGAGCGTGGGCGATGGCTGGCCCAAGGTGAGGTAACCCAGGCCCACGTCTTTGAGCAGTTGCAACGGGTGCGCAATGCTGGGCATGCTGGCGAAGAACTCCACCGCCTCGTCCACCTCCATCTGCAGCACATCGCCAATGCTCTTGCCGCGCCAGGTCACGGCCAGGGTTTCGGGGTTGAAGCGGGCACCGTGGCAGGTTTCGCAGGGCACCTTCACATCGGGCAAGAAGCTCATCTCGATGGTGCGCACGCCCGCGCCTTCGCAGCCGGGGCAGCGGCCTTCGCCGGTGTTGAAGCTGAAGCGCCCGGCAGCGTAGCCGCGTGCCTTGGCCTCCAGCGTCTCGGCAAACAGCTTGCGGATGGTGTCCCAGAAACCGATGTAAGTGGCGGGGCACGAACGCGGCGTTTTGCCGATGGGTGTCTGGTCCACTTCGAGCACACGGTCGATGCTCTCGAAGCCGGACAGGCCCGTGCAACCGACCAGCGGTGGCGCCTTGCCCGCGTCCATCGCATCGCGCCCGGCCTTGGTACTGCGCTGCTGCACCCAGGCCTGCACATTGGCCAGCAGCACGTCGCGGGCCAGGGTGGACTTGCCCGATCCGCTCACGCCCGTCACCGCCACCAGGCGGTGCAGCGGCACGGTGGCCGTCACGTTCTGCAGGTTGTGCAACTGCGCGCCGTGCACCGTGAGCCAGCGCATGGCAGCGCGCTCCTTCGCCTCGGTGAGTGCATCGGCCGCCAGCGCGGCGGCCTGGGCGGCGCGTTTCTTCACGGCGGCGCTTTGGCGGCCCGTGGGTGCGGCGGCCTCGGCCTGGGCGATAGCCGCCGTGGCTTCGGCGCTCACCTCGCCCGCCACCATGCTGCGGCGCAGTTGCAGCGGGTGCTTCATGGCGTGCAGCAGGTAGCGGCCGGTTTGCGAATCTTCAGCGGCCGTGAGGTCGGCCACGCTGCCCTGCGCCACCAGGCGCCCGCCGCGTTTCCCGGCGCTGGGGCCGATGTCGATGATGTGGTCGGCACGGCGGATGGTGTCTTCATCGTGCTCCACCACCACCAGCGTGTTGCCCTTGTCACCCAGCTTGTGCAGGGCGTTGAGCAAAATCTGGTTGTCGCGTGCGTGCAGGCCGATGGTGGGTTCGTCGAGCACGTAGCACACACCCTGCAGGTTGCTGCCCAGCTGCGCCGCCAGGCGAATGCGCTGGGCTTCGCCACCGCTCAATGTGGGCGCGCCCCGGTCGAGCGTGAGGTAGCCCAGGCCCACTTCTTCCAAAAATTCGAGGCGGCTCTGAATCTCGGGCACCAGGTCGCGGGCGATGTCGGCCTCGCGTTGCGTCATGCCACCTGCGGCGCGCAGGCCCTCCACCCAGCGGCGCACATCGCTGACGGAGAGCGCGGCAATGTCGGCAATGCCCACGCCCGCCACGCCGCTGGCGGCGTTTCCACCGAACCTCACGGCGCGGGCCGTGGCGTTCAGGCGCGTGCCCTGGCAGGTGGGGCAGACGGTGGTGCCGTCCAGGTCTTCCACCTCAGGCTCGGCAAAGGTCTGCTCGCGGCCTTTTTCTTTGTCGGCCAGTACCGAATCGTCAAACACCTTGCGCTGCTCTTTGGTGAGCTTGACACCCGTGCCCACGCAGTCGGGACACCAGCCGTGCTTGCTGTTGTACGAAAAAAGGCGCGGGTCCAGCTCGGCATAGCTGGTGGCGCACACGGGGCAGGCGCGCTTGGTGGAATACACCTGCAAATGCCCGATGCCCGCCGTGGGCGCGCCGCTTTCCATGGCGGCGGCCAGGGTGCCGATGCTGGAGAGGACATGCACCACGCCCTTGCCGTGCGTGAGTGCGTCGGCCAGCGCGGCGCGGAGCTGGGCCTCGTTCTCGGGCGAGACATCGAGGCTGGCCACGGGCAGCTCGATGGTGTGTTCCTTGAAGCGGTCGATGCGCGGGAAGTGGGTGGTGGGCAGGAAGTTGCCATCCACCCGCAGGTGCGTGTAGCCGCGCGGGCGGGCCCAGTCGGCCAGCTCGGTGTAGACGCCCTTGCGGTTGACCACCAGCGGGGCCAGCAGGCCGATGTGCTGGCCGCGGAACTGCGTGAGCAGCTGCGCGGCAATGCTCTCGGGCGTTTGCGGCTGCACGGCAGCGCCATCGTGCACGCAGTGCTGGGTGCCGAGCTTGACGTACAGCAGGCGCAAAAAGTGCCACACCTCGGTGGTGGTGCCCACGGTGGACTTGCGCCCGCCGCGCGACAGGCGCTGCTCAATCGCCACGGTGGGCGGGATGCCGTACACCGCATCCACCTCGGGCCTGCCTGCGGGCTGCACGATGCTGCGGGCGTAGGCGTTGAGGCTTTCGAGGTAGCGGCGCTGGCCTTCGTTGAACAGGATGTCGAACGCCAGCGTGGACTTGCCCGAGCCGCTGACGCCGGTGATGACGTTGAACTTGCCACGCGGTACGTCCACGCTCAGGCTTTTGAGGTTGTGCTCTTTGGCGTTGACGATCTCAATGGCGTTGTTAGCCAAATTGGCCTGCAGCGCATGTCCCTCTTGCGCAAGCAGCTCCTGTTTTCGTAGCACGGCGGCTTTTTCGTGCACCGAATGGCCGCCCACGCCCAGCGCCAGTTCGTAGTCGCGCAGGGCCTGGCCGGTGTGCGATGTGGCGTGCTCGCGCACGTCTTCGGGCGTGCCTTCGGCCACGACGAGGCCCCCGCCCTCGCTGCCTTCGGGCCCCAGGTCGATGAGCCAATCGCTGGCGCGGATCACGTCGAGGTTGTGCTCGATGACGATGAGCGAGTGCCCGGCCTCCAGCAGCTTGCGCAACGCGCGCATGAGCTTGGCAATGTCGTCAAAGTGCAGGCCCGTGGTGGGCTCGTCAAACAAGAACAGCGTGCCTTTGCGGGCCACGTTCTGGCGCGACTTGGCAGCGGTCTTGGCCGCCTCGGCCAGAAAGCCCGCCAGCTTGAGCCGCTGCGCCTCTCCCCCGCTGAGCGTGGGCACGGGCTGGCCCAGCGCCACGTAGTCGAGCCCCACATCCACAATGGGTTGCAGGGCGCGCACCACGTCCTTGTCGCCCGCGAACAGGGCCACGGCCTCGGCCACGGTGAGTTCAAGCACATCGGCCACATTCAGAGCCCGCCCGCCACGTTCGATGGTGATTTCCAGAATCTCGGGCCGGTAGCGCTTGCCGTCGCAGTCAGGGCAGCGCAGGTACACGTCACTCAGGAACTGCATTTCCACATGCTCAAAGCCCGAGCCCCCGCAGGTGGGGCAACGCCCATCGCCGCTGTTGAAGCTGAACTTGGCGGCGGTGTAGCTGCGCTGTTTGGACAGCGGGGCAGTGGCAAACAGCTCGCGAATGCTGTCCCACGCGCCCACGTAGCTCACGGGGTTGGAGCGCGCCGTCTTGCCGATGGGCGACTGGTCCACAAACACCACATCGGCCAGATGGTCCGCGCCCAGCAGGCGGTCGTGTGCGCCGGGGGCTTCGGTGGCCTTGCCAAAGTGGCGCATCAGCGCGGGGGCGAGCACGTCCTGGATCAGGCTGGACTTGCCCGAGCCGCTCACACCCGTCACCGTCACCAGCCGCTGCAGCGGAAATTCGACCGACACATTTTTCAGGTTGTGCTCGCGCGCGCCTTCCAGGATGAGGCGCGGGGTCGAATCGGTGACCATGCGTTTGAAGCCAAAGCCCACCTGCTTGCGCCCGCCCAGGTAGTTGCCGGTGAGGGTGTCCGCCTGGCGCAAATCGGCCGTGGTGCCGTCAAACACAATGCTGCCGCCCTTGCGGCCGGGGCCGGGGCCCATGTCGATCATGCGGTCGGCAGCCAGCATCACGGCGGGGTCGTGCTCCACCACCACCAGGGTGTTGCCCGCATCGCGCAGGCGCAGCATGGCCTCAGTGATGCGGTGCATGTCGCGCGGGTGTAGGCCAATGCTGGGCTCGTCCAGCACAAACAAGGTGTTGACCAGGCTGGTGCCCAGGGCGGTGGTGAGGTTGATACGCTGCACCTCCCCGCCGCTCAATGTGCGGCTTTGCCGGTCGAGCGTGAGGTAGCCAATGCCCACGTCGCACAGGTACTTGAGGCGTGCGGTGATTTCTTCGTGCAGCAGTTTCAGCGCCTGGGCGTCGCCGCCCTTCGCATCGTCGCCCACGGGCAACTGCATGCGCGCAAAGAACTGGCGCAGGCGGTCGATGGGCAGCAGCATCAGGTCGTGCAGGCACAGGCCGGGCAAGGCTTCGAGCTGCGCACGCGACCACTGCACACCTTGGGGCATGAAGCGTTGGCCGGGGTCCATCACCGCATCGGCATCTTCCTTGCGGCCGATGCGCCAGAGCAGGCTTTCCGTCTTGAGCCGCGCACCGGCGCACACCGGGCACGGCGTGTAGCTGCGGTACTTGGACAGCAGCACACGGATGTGCATCTTGTAGGCCTTGCTCTCCAGGTAATCAAAAAAGCGCTGGATGCCGTACCACTGCTGGTTCCATTTGCCGTTCCAGTTCGGCGATCCTTCAATCACCCACTTCTTCTGCTCGGCCGTGAGCTGGTACCAGGGCGTGTCACGCGGA
Source organism: Acidovorax sp. IB03 (assembly GCF_016406015.1). Classification (NCBI taxonomy): domain Bacteria; kingdom Pseudomonadati; phylum Pseudomonadota; class Betaproteobacteria; order Burkholderiales; family Comamonadaceae; genus Acidovorax; species Acidovorax sp. IB03. Next base: position 29,316 of record NZ_JAEFCH010000025.1, read on the forward strand.
ATGCCTGCGGCCTCAGCATGGCGCATGAGGTCGTCTTGCGCCTCTTGCCAGGCGGGCGTCTGGATGGGCTTGATCGCGCCCGAGCGCAGCGTGAGTTTGTCGTTGGGGATGACCAGGCCCCAGTCCACCCCGATCACCCGGCCAAAGCCCCGGCAGGTGTCACACGCGCCTACGGCGGAGTTGAACGAGAAGGCGGAGGGAATGGGCTCGCTGTAGCGCAGGTCGCTGTCGGGGCAGTGCAGGCCTGTGGAGAAGCGCCACAGCTCGGGCTCGCCTTCATCCACCAACCGGTACACATTCAGCCGCCCGCTGCCGCGCTTGAGCGCTACTTCAATCGCCTCGATCACACGCGCCTTCTCGGCATTGCCCAGCCTGAAGCGGTCTGCCACCACATCCAGCAGCTTGCGCGGGCCGGTAGGTGTGGCTACTTCGCGCTCAGCCTGCACCTTGGTGAAACCACTGGCCGACAGCCATTGCTCGACCTGTTCGGCGCTGGTGTTGGCAGGCAACTCGACCGGGAAGGTCAACACAATGCGTGGGTCACCCGCTGCGGCGGAGCGCTGCTGCAGCTCGGCGTAAATGGTCTCTGGCGAATCGTGCCGCACGGGTTGCGCAGTCTGCTTGTCAAACAGCTGGCCCGCGCGCGCAAACAGCAGCTTGAGGTGGTCGTTCAGCTCCGTCATCGTGCCCACGGTGGAACGGCTGGAGCGCACGGGGTTGGTCTGGTCGATGGCGATGGCGGGTGGAACGCCCTCCACGCGGTCCACCGCGGGCTTGTCCATGCGGTCCAGAAACTGGCGCGCGTAGGCGCTGAAGGTTTCCACGTAGCGGCGCTGCCCCTCGGCGTACAGCGTGTCAAACACCAGACTGGATTTGCCCGAGCCGCTGGGGCCCGTCACCACCGTCAGCTCGCCGGTGCGGATGTCCAGGTCCAGGTTGCGAAGGTTGTGCTGGCGTGCGCCACGGATGCGAATGGTTCCCTGGGTCATGGAGGCAGTCTTTCAGGAATAAGGCCGAACATTCTAGGCAGCGCCTGCTGACAACGCAGTGGCAGCAGGTTGCAACCCTTGACGGTACTGCGGTGTTAGCTCGGCCCGCGTCAGCGCGCAGCCCAACACCAAGACGGCATCCCTGCCCAATCCGCCCTGAATAACGTGCGGCCCTGGGGAGTTACGGAGGAGAAACAGGACTCCGCTACAGCAGCGACAACAAAAATTCACCAGGAGAGACAAGCCATGCACGCCTTGAAGAAATGCTGGATCGCCGCAGCCCTCTGCGCCACGCTGGGGGCCGCCCAGGCCCAATTGCTGGTGGGGCAGACCGCAGGTTTCACCGGGCAGGTGGCTGCAGGGGTGAAAGAAGCCTCTGATGGGGCGAAGCTCTACATTGACATGGTCAACGCCAAGGGCGGCGTCAACGGCCAGAAGATCGAGCTCATCGCGCTGGACGACAAGTTCGACCCCAAGCTCGCTGCCGAAAACGCGCGCAAGCTGATCGAAGAAAACAACGTGCTGGCGCTGTTCCTGAACCGGGGCACCCCCCACACCGAAGCCATCATCCCGCTGCTGGACAAGCATGGCGTGCCGCTAGTGGGTCCATCCACCGGGGCCATGGTGTTGCACCAGCCAGTGCGCAAGCATGTGTTCAACGTGCGCGCCACCTACCAGCGTGAAGCCGAAAAGGCCATGACCCACTTGGCATCCATGGGCATCACACGCATTGGTGTGGTCTATGCCGATGACAGCTTCGGTGCCGATGGCCTGGCGGGCGCACAAAAGGGCTTGGTGGCCGCCAAGCTCACGCCGGTGCTGCAAGAGAAGTTTGACCGCGCCAAGCCCGACTTTGCGCCCATTGCCGCCAAGCTGAGCAAGGCCGATGCACAGGCGGTGCTGATCATTGCCTCGGGCTCGTCCGTGGTGGAAGCCAGCAACGCCATTCGCGGGGCAGGCTCCGCCGCGCAGATCGTGACCTTGTCGAACAATGCCTCTACCGGCTTCATCAAGAGCCTGGGCGCCAACGCACGCGGCGTCATCGTGACCCAGGTCTACCCCAATGAACGCGCAGTAACGTACCCCATGGTGAAGGAAGCCCAGGACCTGCCGCGTGCCCAAGGCCTGGGCGATATCAGCCCCGCCATGCTGGAAGGCTTTGCCGCTGCCAAGGTGCTGGTGGAAGGCCTCAAGCGCGCAGGCCCCAAGCCCACCCGCGACAAGGTGCAAGTGGCGCTGGAGAGCCTGCGAAAGTTTGACCTGGGTGGGCTGGAAGTCACTTACGGCCCCGACGATCACACAGGTCTGGACTTTGCCGATCTGTCCATTATCGGCACGGACGGCAAGTTCAGACGCTGAAAACTGAAGGTTGAGGGCGTGTTCACAGAGAATCGTTAACAGACCCCCACCGCAGGCTGGCGGCTTGCTGACAGCCCAAACCCTTACGGAAGGTCGGTGTCACTCTTTGTAAATACACTGCGGACTCCCGCAGACAAGACAAAGGAGACATCCCCATGAAGCCATCCCTTCCGTGGTTGCGCACCAGCCTGGCGCTGGCGTTGTGTGCCTGGGGCGCATGCCAGGCCCAGATCCTGATTGGGCAGACGGTGGGGGTCACAGGCTCCGCCGCCGCCACGGTGCAAGAAGCATCCCAAGGTGCCTCGCTGTACCTGGACCATGTCAACGCCAAGGGTGGCGTGGGCGGGCAGAAGATTGAGCTGCTGACGCTGGACGACAAGTTCGACACCAAGCTGACGCTGGACAACGCACGGGTGCTGATCGAGCAAAAGGGTGTGCTGGGCCTGTTCATGACACGGGGCACCCCCCACACCCAGGGTATCTTGCCGCTGCTGGAGCAGCATGGCGTGCCTTTAGTGGGGCCATCGACGGGCGCCATTGCCCTGCACAAGCCTGTGCACAAGTACGTTTTCAACGTGCGCGCCCCATACCAGCATGAGGTAGAAAAGGCCATCTCGCACCTGAACACCTTGGGCGTCAAGCGCATTGGCGTGGTGCATGTGGACGACACCTTCGGCTCGGATGCGCTTGCGGGGGCCATGTCAGGCTTCAAGGCGAACCAGCTGGAAGCCTTGTTTGTGGAGAAGTTTGACCGCACCAAGCCAGACTTCACGGCACTGGCACCCCGCGTAGCGCAAAAGCAGCCCCAAGCCGTGGTGTTTGTGGGCACAGGAGCGGCTGTGGTGGATGGCATCAAGGCGCTGCGCGGCGCGGGCGTGACGGCGCAGATCGTGACCTTGTCCAACAACGCCTCGGGCGGCTTCATCAAGGCGTTGGGCGATAGCGCACGGGGGGTCGTGGTGACCCAGGTGCTACCGTCCGAGCGTTCGCTCAACTACCCGCTGGTCAAGGAAGCCATGGATTTGGCCAAAGCCAAGAACCTCCCGGATCTGACCCCGGCCATGCTGGAGGGCTTTGTCAGCGCCAAGGTGCTGGTCGAAGGCATCAAGCGCGCAGGCCCCAAGCCCGACCGGACCAAGCTGCAGGCGGGCCTGGAAAGCATCAAGAAGCTGGACCTGGGTGGGCTGGAGTTGTCTTACAGCGCCACCGACCATTCGGGGCTGGACTTTGCAGACTTGGCCATCATTGGTGCCGACGGCAGATTCAAACGCTGACACAGCTTCAGGCAGCGCGCCACGCTAACGCATGGCATGACCACTGAGCAGTCAAAAGGCCCGCGTCCTGGGTGGACGCGGGCCTTTTTCATAGGTTCATGCGCGCAACGCAGACGACCTGCGCTGACGCTACATAGGCGCGTCAGGGCGCACTGGCGGCTGGGGCGGGTGTGCTGGCGGCCGCAGCAGGCTCGGGCGCATGCACGGCGTCAGCACCGTGCTTTTCTCCCCCCATGTCTGCCTTGTCCCCGGCCTTGATGATCACAAAAATCGACAGCGCCGCAAACAGGGCAAAACCAACAGCAATCTTCCACATACATATCTCCTGAGATGGGGTTGTTCAACGAAGAGGCCTGTGGCGGTGTCTTGCCACCCAAAGCCTCTTGATTCAACACAGGGCCTGCGTGCAGCAGGCCCTGTACTCAGAGCGCATCAGCGCATGGCTCAGTCGTTGGCGTAGATGTCCACGTCCTTGGTTTCCTTGATGAACAGGCCACCGATCACCACCGTGGCACCGGCAATGATGATGGGGTACCACAGGCCGTTGTACATGTTGCCTGTCTGGGCCACGATGGCAAACGCCGTAGTGGGCAGCAGGCCACCGAACCAGCCGTTACCAATGTGGTAGGGCAAGGACATCGATGTGTAGCGGATGCGGGTGGGGAACATTTCCACCAACATGGCGGCGATGGGGCCGTACACCATGGTCACCAGCAGCACCAGGTAGACCAGGATCGCGATGACCATGACCTTGTCGATGCGGGCAGGGTCTGCCTTAGTGGGGTAGCCAGCGGCCTTCAGAGCATCGGCCACGGCCTTCTTGAACTCGCCGTCCTTCTTCTTGGCTTCGTCAGCGGGCAGGCCCTTGCTGCTGTAGCTGGTGATGGAGGTTTCGCCGATCTTGATCACAGCAGGGGTGCCTGCTGCGGCAGGGGCGTTCTCGTAGCTCACCGAAGCGCCGGCCAGCACCTGCTTGGCGATGTCGCACGAGCTGGTGAACTTGACGGTGCCGGTGGGGTTGAACTGGAACGAGCACTCGTTGGCGTCTGCCACCACGACAACCTTGTTCTTGGCCTGGGCTTCAGCCAGGGCGGGGTTGGCCGCCTTGGTGAGTGCGCCGAACACGGGGAAGTAGGTAAGCGCGGCCAGCAGGCAGCCTGCCAGGATGATGGGCTTGCGGCCGATCTTGTCCGACAGCGAACCGAACACGATGAAGAACGGCGTGCCGATCAGCAGCGAAACGGCCACAAAGATGTTGGCGGTGGCGCCATCGACCTTCAGCGCTTGCGTCAGGAAGAACAGGGCATAGAACTGGCCCGTGTACCACACCACGGCCTGACCGGCGGTCAGACCCACCAGTGCCAGGATCACGATCTTGAGGTTCTTCCACTCACCGAACGATTCCTTCAGCGGAGCCTTGGAGGTCTTGCCCTCGGCCTTCATCTTCTGGAAGGCAGGCGATTCGTTCATGGCCAAGCGGATCCACACCGAAATAGCCAGCAGTGCGATGGACACGATGAACGGAACGCGCCAGCCCCAGTCGGCAAACGCTTCCTCGCCCACGATGGTGCGTGTGCCCAAAATCACCATCAGCGACAGGAACAGGCCCAGCGTGGCGGTGGTCTGAATCCATGCCGTGTAGGCACCGCGCCTGCCGTGAGGGGCGTGCTCGGCCACATAGGTGGCAGCACCGCCGTATTCACCGCCCAGTGCCAGGCCTTGCAGCAGGCGCAGCACGATCAGGATGATGGGGGCCGCCACGCCGATCGAAGCATACGTCGGCAGGATGCCCACGATGAACGTGGACAGGCCCATGATCAGGATGGTGACCAGGAACGTGTACTTGCGGCCGATCATGTCGCCCAGGCGGCCGAAGAAGATGGCGCCGAACGGACGAACAATGAAGCCCGCGGCAAAAGCCAGCAGTGCAAAGATGAAGGCCGAACCCGCATCCAGGCCACTGAAGAACTGCTTGGCAATGATGGCTGCCAGCGAACCGTATAGATAAAAGTCGTACCACTCGAAAACGGTGCCGAGGGACGAAGCGAAGATGACCTTCCTCTCTTCGGGCGACATCGGCCGCGGTGCGGGATGGGTTGTTGCCATGGTGTGTGTCTCCTGTGTAGGTGTTTTCGGATGCGAAAAAGGCGTTACACCGAAATGCCCTCACCGCTCCGTGGGCCGCAATATCAGAGTCTCATCTGACCCAAAACTGACAAAGTCATACCGCCATTGAAAGCGCAGCTGCGACTAACAGATGGCCCCCTCGATCCGATCAGTGCCAACCCTGATCTCTTTTTTCTTGATGCGAGAAACAGGCCACACGGCGCCAACAAATGTCGCCCCAGGCCGCTATGGGCGACGCCGAGGATTCGGGTAAGTCCCGACTGCACATCTCCGGGACAACCCTGCCAAGGACAAACCCCTAGTCAAACGCAATGCGTGCGTAAGTGGCTGGTCAGTCCCCGTTTTCAGAATCCTTTCCAACATGCAGAGGCTTCCAAACGGCTCTGCAGACGATCCTGAAACCTCTGGAGATAACCATGACCGACCCCGTGGCAGAAAGAATTCAAAGCCACCCGAAGTACCTGGAACTCAAGCGTGAACGCAACCGTTTTGGCTGGCTGCTCACCATGTTGATGCTCTTTGTTTACTACGGGTACATCGCGCTGATCGCGTTCAACAAGCCGTTTCTGGCCCAGCCCATCGGCAACGGCGTGACCACACTGGGCGTGCCACTGGGGTTCGGCGTCATCGTGTTCACGATCGTCATCACAGGCATCTATGTGCGCCGCGCCAATGGACGCTATGACGCCCTGACCCAAGCCATTCTCAAGGACGCCGCCCGATGAAAACGCGCAACATCACTTCTGTAGCAGCCGTTCTGGCCGCCCTGAGCCTGGGTACGCTGGCGCACGCTGCGGGCGGCGACGTGGGCGAAGCCGCCAAGCAATCCACCAACTGGACTGCGATTGCCATGTTCGGTCTGTTCGTGGCTGGCACGCTGTGGATCACCAAATGGGCCGCCGCCAAAACACGGTCTGCCGCTGACTTCTATACCGGCGGCGGTGGCATCACCGGTTTTCAGAACGGTCTGGCGATTGCAGGCGACTACATGTCTGCTGCATCCTTCCTGGGCATTTCCGCCGCCGTGATGGCCAGCGGCTATGACGGCCTGATCTACTCCATTGGCTTTTTGGTGGGCTGGCCTGTCATCACCTTTTTGATGGCCGAGCGGCTTCGCAATCTGGGCAAGTTCACGTTTGCCGACGTGGCAGGCTATCGCTTTCAGCAAACGCCCATCCGCGCCTTTGCCGCCAGTGGCACGCTGGTGGTGGTGGCGTTCTACCTGATCGCCCAGATGGTGGGCGCAGGCCAACTCATCAAACTGCTGTTCGGCCTGGACTACTGGATCGCCGTGGTGCTGGTGGGCGGCTTGATGATGGTGTATGTGCTTTTCGGCGGCATGACGGCCACCACCTGGGTGCAAATCATCAAAGCCTGCCTGCTGCTGGCGGGCGTGACCTTCATGGCCTTCATGGTGATGGCGCAGTTCGGCTTCAGCCCCGAAGCATTGTTTGCCAAAGGCGTGGCTGTGAAGACATCCATTGCTGCCAACTCTGGCAAGCCCGCTGAAGAAGCCGCCAAGATCGGCTTGGCCATCATGGGCCCCGGTGGCTTCATCAAAGACCCCATCTCCGCCATCAGCTTCGGCATGGCCTTGATGTTCGGTACCGCCGGCCTGCCCCACATCCTGATGCGCTTCTTCACCGTGCCCGACGCGAAGGAAGCCCGCAAGAGCGTGTTCTGGGCCACCACCTGGATCGGCTACTTCTACGTGCTGATCTTCATCATCGGTTTCGGCGCCATCACCCTGGTGCTCACAAACCCCGAGTTCTCTGACACGGTGACAGGCGTCATCAAGGGCGGTGCAGGTACAGCCAATATGGCCGCCGTGCTGGTGGCCAAGTCCGTGGGTGGCGACGTGTTCTACGGCTTTATCTCGGCTGTGGCTTTCGCCACCATTCTGGCTGTGGTGGCAGGCCTGACACTGTCGGGCGCATCGGCCGTGTCGCACGACCTGTACGCCACCGTGTTCAAGAAGGGCAAGGCTGACAGCGCCGCAGAACTGCGCGTATCGCGCATCACCACTCTGACGCTGGGCGTGGTAGCCGTGGTGTTGGGCATCGTGTTCGAGAAGCAGAACATTGCCTTCATGGTGTCGCTGGCCTTTGCGATTGCGGCTTCTGCCAACTTCCCGGTGCTGTTCATGAGCGTTTTGTGGAAGGACTGCACCACCAAGGGCGCCGTGATCGGCGGCTTCATGGGTCTGGTGTCATCGGTGGGCCTCACGGTGGTGTCACCCTCGGTGTGGGAAGCCGTTCTGGGCAACCCCAAGGGAAGCGCCCTGTTCCCCTACACATCCCCAGCGCTGTTCTCCATGGCCATCGGCTTTGCAGGCATCTGGATCTTCTCCTTGCTAGACCGCAGCGCGAACGCTCAGCGCGAACGTGCAGCCTTCCCGGCGCAGCAAGTGCGTTCGGAAACCGGCCTGGGTGCGGCCGGTGCCTCGGGGCACTGACCGATTAAACGGATGACCCAACCTGGCGGCGCAGCAAGTGCTGTGCCGCCGTAGCTCCATCAAAACTCGTTCATCAAGGGCGGCAACAGTCCGTCCAGGCCCTCTGCCAACGCGCAGGGGGCTACAGGGGAATAGCACACAATCCCCACCAAGCACGCCCCCTCATCTCTCTAATTCCTTCTGAAGCCTGCCTGCCGACGATGACTTGGCGTGCACACCAGGCACCCTGCGGGGGTGGCCGCGACCGCCAAAGCCTTTGGCAAAAGTCTGCAGGCACCTCCAGTTCCTAACAGCTCGGGCACCTTCAGAGACAGCTGAATCAGATGTAGATGCTCCGGTAGGAGATGGCCTTGCCGAAACTCACCAAAACGTATGCTCAATCTGCACATCCACGCCCCCCCGAGAACCTCGGCAGAACACGGTAAACAGTGCAGCAGGTGGGTGGAGTGGAGCGAAACAGCACCTCCTGCGCTCCGTCTTGCCTACTACATCCGTTGCCAGGCACCAAAGCAAAAAGCCTCACATCCCAAAGGATGCAAGGCTCTGTTATCAGACCAAGACCGGCAGCCTCAGCTGCCAGCATTGAAGCCCAATTAGAAATTGTGGCGGATACCAACTGCGAGGGAGTTAGAGTCAACGCCTCGACCAACCGGACTACCCCCCAGGCCATAAGTGCCTTCGCTGCTATTGTTGATACGAGTGTAGTAACCGTACACTTTGGTGCGCTTGCTCAGGTTGTAGTTGTAGCCAACAGTGTACTGGGTAGCATCACTGTCGTTGATGTTCTTGTATTCACCAGCACGACCCACGTTGACGTGGAACTCGGAAGCGCCCATTGCGTACATACCCGACAGACGGAAAGTGTCACGGGTTCCAGCACCGGATGCGAGAAGTTGATTTGCATCCTTGTTACGCTGGTAGTAGGCACCCACAGTGAAATTACCAAATGTATACAGGCCGCGCAGAGCAGCTTGGTAGTTACTGTCAACAGAACTATACCCAGCGCCCAGAGACAAAGCACCCAGGTTGTAATTGGCAGCTAAGTCGTAGCCGTTTTTGTTGCGAGTGTTATCAGCCTTCTCATGCAGAATCACTGCGGCATCGACAACCAAACCGCCAAAAGTTGGGGAGCGATATCCAACCTTATTCTTAGTACCAAGGGCTCCGAACCAGACTGGATCGTAATACAGTGCGTCGGCAGAGCTGCCTGTGTTGTGGTTGTTCATGCTGATGTAGTCAGCAGTCGCGTAGTAGGACTCAGGGAAGAAATTGCCCAAACGGACTGTACCGAAGCCGCCAGACAGGTTCACTTCGCTTTGACGGCCGAAGAAAGTTGCAGCGGATGCGCCGGTATCAGAGTTGAAACCGCTTTCCAGTTGGAAGCCAGCCTTCAGGCCGCCACCCAGGTCTTCCGTGCCCTTGAAGCCGAAACGCGAGTTGTTGTCGAACAGGCCAGTCGTCTTGACATTGCCTACTTCTTGGCGTTCCACGGTGGTGTTCACGCGACCATACAGGGTCACGCTGCTTTGAGCGAAAGCAGCAGTGCTGCCCAGGAGAGCCAGCACAGCCAGTGCCAAACGGTTCGTCTTTTGCATGAGGGTTCCTTGTTTGCTTTTAGTCCATCAGGAGGAGTGGCATTGCAGCTTCACTGGGGTCGCCAGCAAAAGCTGTCACTACAACTACACAAATTTTAGGTGTTGCGCCCCTCCGGACTAAGTGCAGATTGCTATTTGCTCAGCAATTTATGCATATAAGCAACATTTTCAGAATCCGCCGTCAACAAACAGCCATATTTTCCTGGTCGCTCCATGTTTTTAAGGTGCCGAATGCTCTGGCGGGCTCGGGCATTCGCCCAAGGCATCTACCGGTGGCACAAATGGCGCAATTTGATGAATGCCAGCGCCGCCATGACAGCATCGTTCAGGGCATCGTGGGCTTCACGCTGGGGCAGATCCAAGTCTTTCATTAATGTCGCCAGGCGCAGATCGATATCGGCGTTGTCGTGCTGCTGGTAAGGCGGCAGTTGCTGGAACTTGTAGTCGTAATACAACGCGGAAACTTCGATGCAGGGCTGGGGCAGGCCAATGCCCAGCAGCGGGCGCACGGCGCGGTTGAGCATCGCCACGTCAAACTCCAGGTAATACCCCACCAGAGGGCGGCTACCGATAAAAGTGAGCAGTTGCTCCACTGCCACCGACAGCGGCAGGCCCTCGGCCAGATCCTGGGTGCGCAGCCGGTGGATGCGCACGCTGTTGGCAGATACCGCGCGCTCGGGCCGAACCAGCAGTTCCAGGCGTTCGCTGGTCACGATGCGGTCGCCCTCGATGCGCACTGCGCCAATCGAGACGATTTCGTCGGTACGCACATCCAGCCCGGTAGTTTCGCAATCCAGCGCCACCCATTCGTGGGGCGGAGGGGGTTGCAGCAGCGATGCAAAGCGCGGGTCACGCAACCGATGGGCCAGCCACCGCCGCCGCAGGGCCGCCCAGCCAGGGAACAGCGCGGGGCGAAGCCCGTCTCCACCACCCCACATCTCCACCGCGCCCATCACAAGGCCCCCAGATGAAAGCGCGTGCGCAGCAGTTGCTGAAAGCGCTTGACCACACCCAACGCGTCCTTGAGCAGATCCCGGTCCAGGCTGCTGAGCTGCTGCACCACCACGGTGCCGCTCACCGGCCGCGCCTGTTCCTGCTCGGCCAGGCCCGCCTTCAGCTTGAGCGCCATGAACACGTGCAATGCCTCGGCCAAATCCTCGCCTTCGCCCGGCGACAGTGCCCCCAGGCCCACCAGCGCCTGTACGCGCGCAGCGGTGGACGTGGCCCGGACCTGGTGCGCCAGCGCCAGGCTGCGCACGCCATGCACCAGCGGGAAAAGACCCGCCTTTTTCAGGTGCAGCGGTGGTGGCGTTTCGCCCAGCGAAAACAGCTTGCCGAGCCAACCCGCATGGGCCTCGAACGCATCGATGGCAGCGGCGAAGCGCCCCAGCAGCGCATCGTTGTCGGTCGCCAGCTGGTGCAGGCTGTCGCTGACCTGGGCGAGCAGCGCCGCATCGCCGGCCACCGCGTGGGCGTCCATGAAGATCGCCAGGTGCATGAGGTTGTCCCCGCCCGGCTGCCACACCCACTCGCGCAGCGTGGCAGCAAAGTCTTTCGCGGTGCGCCGCCAGGCCGGGTTGCTGAGCATGATGCCGCCGGGGCATGGCGGGTAGCCAAACACGCCCAGTGCCGCAGAAAAGCGTTCGCAGATGGCAGGCAGGTCGGCAGGAGGTTCGTAGCCGTCGCGCAGGATGAGGCCGTTGTCCTGGTCGGTCTTGAGCAGTTGCTCGCCCCGGCCTTCACTGCCCATCACGAACAGGCAGCTGTTGGCCACCAGGTCGGGCGGTGCAATGAGCTGCCAGGCCCGCTCAAACAGGCGGGCGTTGAGCTGTTGCACGAGCCGCGCAATCAGCTCCACCCGCGAGCCACTGCGAAACAGCAATGCGATCACCTTGGTGATCTGCGCTGCGGCAGAGGCGAGACTGTCCAGGTCACGCGCCTGCTCGATCTGTAAGGTCACGATGTGCGACTGGTTGGAGAGGTAGCTGAGCAAATCCAGCGCCTCCAGCACGCCCAGCATCTGGCCGCCCTCTTCCACCACCAGCCGGTGGATACGGTGGCGCAGCATGGTGGCCATGGCGTCGCCCAGCAGCTCGGTCGAGCGGATTTCGATCAGCGGGTAGCGCGCCCAGTCGCCCACCGGCATGGTCTGCAGGGGCCGCCCGTCCAGAATGGCCTGCTGCAGCAAGGTGCGGCTGAAAATGCCCTTGCGCCCGCCCACCGCGTCCAGCACCACCACGCTGGAGGTGCGCTGTTCGCGCATCAGCCGCACCACGCTCAGGATGTCAGTCGCCGCATCGACGCTGTGCACCGGGCGCAAAAAGGCTTCGCCCACGCGCGAGAGGCTCAGCGACGGTAGCTCGCGCGGCTGCTGGCGCTCTGCCAGCACACTGAGCTTGTGGCCCAGGTCGGCAAACAGCAGCGCGCCAAACGTGGCGTTGCTGGCAATCAGCTCGATCACCGTCTGCCGAGCGAGCTGGTAGGCCACCACTTCTTGCGCGGCCACAAACCGACTGCTGACGCGCCCGGCCACCAGGCTGCGCCCATCAAAGCAATCGTCTGGCCCCAAAGTGGCCACCACCTCGCCATCGTCCATCTGTTGCACGTAGCCTTTGACAATGACGAACAGGTGCGACGGCGTGGCGCCAGGCTCCAGAATCACGGCCTGCTGAGGGAAGTAGGCAATGTCCACACTGCCGCGCACCTGGCGCCGCTCGTCCGGGTCCAGGCAGTCGAACGGTGACAACGAAAACGGGAATGCGTTGGGCATGCGCAGCGGCCTCCATCGGAACGGGTCCGGATGGCTTCATTCCACCACTGCGCGCTTGCAGGGGGCTTGCAACAGCGCGGTTTCAAGCCGTGGCTTGACCCACACCACACCGCACCGCACCGCACCGCACCGCACCGCAGATCGATTTAAATAAAATCAGCCTCTAGCGCTTGATTAGAAAGCGCCACCAGCTATCAAATCAATAGCAAATTAACCCTTGGCGGCTGGCGCCAACCCTGATGGCACCTGCGCCACCGCGTCCCACTGCGGGCCGTCGAACCAGGCGTCTCCCGCCAGATACGCGCGCAGCATGGGCAAGCCATCGAGCCCCCAGAACAGCTTGCCGTCCACATCAAAGGCGGGCACACCAAACACCCCGGCGGCCTGAGCGGCTTCGGTGTTGGCGCGCAGCAGAGCTTTGGGGCCATCGCTGTGCATGTCTTGCCCTGGGCGAATCTGCTCGCTGAGTTGCTCAGCCAGCACGCGCAGGCGCTCGGCGTCCAGCGCGTCATGCCCGCCCTGCCACACGTGGCGCAGCAGTGCACCAGCCACAAAGCGGTTGATGCAGCCATCGTCACTGCAAGCCAGCGCCTGTCGCAGCAGGGGCAGCGGGTTGAACGGGTGGCGTGCCGGCATCTGCAGCGGCGTGCCCTGCGCATGGCCCAGCCAGGTGACGTGGCGGTAGGTCCAGTCGCGCTTGGGGGCAATGCCTGCGGGCCCGGGGTTGGCGTGCTGTTGCAGCAATGCGCCCAGCAGCACGGGTTTGTAGGAAACGCTGTAGCTCAGCCCCTCCAGCGCATCGGGCAGGCGCTCGTACGCCAACCAGGCGTAAGGCGAAACAAAGTCCAGATAAAACGTGATGTGCTTCATGGGCTGGGCTCCTGCGCTGCCAAGGGCTGCGTGCAACAAACAAAGGGAATCAGCGGGCGAGGGTTTCGGGCACATCGGCCCCGGCACGCTGCAGCAACTGCACCCAGATGGCGCGGCGCTGCGCGCTATCGGCGGCCGCCCAGGCGCGGATTTCATCGATGGTGCGAAAGCACCCCTCGCAGCGGCTGCGGTCTTCCGTCATGCGGCACACCGAGATGCAGGGCGAAGGCACCACCTCGTCAGAGTTTTCATCAAAATAGCCCGCTTCGCTCATCAAACGGGCGCGAGCTGCTATCGGTTCAGTAGCACTCATGCGGCACCTGCTCCACTCGCCTGTGGGGCGCTGGCCTGCACCACATCCACCACGGGCGCACCCGTCAAACGCTGCAAGTCGCTGGGGTGCAGCGGGAACACGCCGTTGGGGTGCCCGGCGGCGGCCCACACCACGTCAAAGCGAAGCAGGTCCTGGTCGATCAGCGTCACGGGCGGTGTGGCGTGGGCCACGGGCGAAACGCCGCCAATCGAAAAGCCTGTGCGGCTTTTCACAAAATCGGCATCGGCGCGGCCCACCTTGCCCACATGGGCTTCGACCTTCTTTTCATCCACCCGCCGGTCGCCCGAGGTAACCACCAGCACAGCCGCGTCATCGCTCTTGCGCCGGAAGATGATGCTCTTGGCAATCTGCCCCACGGCAATGCCCAGGGCGTCTGCCGCTTCCTGCGCGGTGCGGGCGGAGTTGTCGAGCATGCGGGGCCCGTGCGGGTGCCCCTTTTCCTGCAAGGCTGCGGCCACGCGCTGCACGCCATCGGGCAGCGCGGTCAGTTCACTTCCACACATACACATCCATCCTTGTTGCCCGCGCCCCGCACTCAGCCTGCACGCTTGGTCAGCAGTGCGTTGGCCACTCGGGAGTTGGGCTTGCGATCGAGAAAGCCGCTAATGTAAGCGCCAGCGTCAATCAGCCGGTCCAGGTCAATGCCGGTATCAATGTCCATACCGTGCAGCATGTAGACCACGTCTTCCGTCGCCACGTTGCCGGTTGCGCCCTTGGCGTAAGGGCAACCACCCAGCCCGGCCACAGACGACTGGAAGTTCCACACGCCCAGTTCCAGCGCCGCCAGCGTGTTCGATAGCGCCTGGCCGTAGGTGTCGTGAAAGTGGCCCGACACCTCGTCGATGCCAAAGTGCTGCAGCGTGGCCTCCAGCGCCTTTTGCACCTTGCGCGGCGTGCCCACGCCAATGGTGTCGGCCACATCCACCCGCTGTACGCCAATGCCCTTGAGCAGCCCAGCCAGGTAGGCCACGCGCTCGGGGGCAATGTCGCCTTCGTACGGGCAGCCCACGGTGCAGCTCATCGCCCCGCGCACGCGGATGCCCGCGGCCAGCGCGGCCTGCACCACGGGCGCAAAGCGCTCAATGCTCTCGGCAATGCTGCAGTTGATGTTGCGCTGGCTGAAGGCCTCGCTGGCCGAGCCGAACACCACGATCTCGTCGGGCTGGTCGAGCACCGCCGCCTCAAAACCCTTGAGGTTGGGCGTGAGTACCGAATACGCCACGCCCGGCTGGCGCACGATGCCGCTCATCACCTCGTGGTTGTCGCCCATCTGCGGCACCCATTTGGGCGAGACATAGCTGGTGACCTCGATCTCTTTCAGCCCCGCCTGCTGCAGGCGGTGCACCAGCTCTACCTTGACGGCGGCGGGCACGGGGGTTTTCTCGTTCTGCAGGCCATCGCGGGGGCCCACGTCGATGAGCCGTACGCGAGAGGGGATGGAGGAAGTCATGAAAGGCCTCAACAAATGGAAAACACGCGCAATCAATAGCCGCGTGCGGGGTTGACGATGCCCGCCACCGCCTCGCCGCGCTCCAGCGCCGCCATCTTGCGGGCGATCTGGGCGATGCTTTCGTCGCGCAACGTGCGCGCCGAGGTGTGCGGGGTGATGGTGATGCGGGGGTGGTTCCAGAACGCATGGCCCGCAGGCAGCGGCTCGGTGCGAAACACGTCGAGCGTGGCGCCCGCCACATGGCCGCTGTCGATCAAGGCCAACAGGTCCTCTTCCACCAGGTGCGCGCCACGCGCCACGTTGATGACATAGGCACCCGGCCGCAGACGGCCCAGCGTGTCCTGGTTCATGACATTGGCCGTCTCTGGCGTGAGTGGCAGCAGGTTGACCAGCACCCGGCTGGCCGCCAGAAATTCGTTGAACTGCTCGGCACCCGTGAAGGCGCGCACACCGTCAATGACCTTGGGGCTGCGGCTGTAGCCGTTGATGGGAAAGTCGAACTGCGCCAATGCCCTGGCCACGCGCTCGCCGAGCACGCCCAGGCCCATCACGCCGATGGGAAAGTCGCTGCGCAGGCGCGGCTTGCGGTAGCCCCAGCGGCCTGCCGCCATGTCAGCCTCATAGCCATCGAACTCGCGAAAGTGGCGGATGACCGCGTGGCACACATATTCGGCCATCTGCACGGCCATGCCAGCGTCGTCCAGCCGCACCACCAGCGCCTGGGGTGGCAGGCGTAGCTTGAGCAGCGCATCCACACCCGCGCCGATGTTGAACAGGGCTTTGAGGCCCGACTGCTCGTCCATGAACTGCTGGGGCGGGGCCCAAACCACGGCGTAGTCAGCCTGTGGCGCGCCCGGCTGCCACACGGAAATATCAGCGCCGGGCAGCACGGCCGCCAGGCCCTGCAGCCAGGGCTCGGCCTTGGTGTCGGTACAGCAAAAGGTGATTTTCATGGCTGCCAAGCGTACCGCGCCCTGCCGCTGCGCGTTGTCACGCAGCGGAAAGCTTGAGCAGCTCGGCCCCTTCGGTCACCTGGTCGCCGGGCGCGTAGAGCAGTTCCTGCACCACGCCATCGGCGGGGGCAGCAATGGTGTGCTCCATCTTCATGGCTTCCATCACCGCCAGCGGTTGGCCCTTGGTCACGGCATCGCCTGCCTTCACCGCAAACGACACCACCTTGCCCGGCATGGGGGCCGTGAGGCGCCCGCCCTCGGCCGCAGTCTCGCCCGAGTGGGCCAGCAGGTCGATGGACGTGATCTGCGTAGCGCCCAGCGGGGTGAACACATGGTCTACCTCGCCCTGCGGGTAGACGGCGGCGCGGGTGCGCTGGCCGGCAAATTGCAGTTCGATGCCACCGGCCCGCTGCTCGAACACCAGGGGGCTGGTCACCATGGCCTCGCCACTGCCTACCGACAGGGTCAAGCTGCCGCCGCGCTCGTAAGTCAGCGATGCCTTGACGTGCTCGCCCGCAAACTCAAATTCAAAACGGCGCTGCACCACGCCATGCGTGTGGAAACCGTCGCGGCGGCTGAACGGGTCCACGCCTTCGCTGGCACGCTCATGCAGCAGCGTTTGGGCCACGGCTGCCGCAGCGGCCAGCGGCAAGCCCACGGGTTCCTGGTGGAACAGCACGGCCTGCTCACGCTGAATGAGGGCGGTGTCGAGCTTGGCCTGGGCAAACGAATCGGTGCGGGCCACGCGGCGCAGGAACTGCACGTTGGTCGCCAGGCCCACGATGTGGGTCTGCGCCAGGGCTTCATCCAGCCGCGCCAGAGCTTGCTCGCGCGTGTCGCCATGCACGATGAGCTTGGCCACCATGGAGTCATAGAAGGGGCTGATCGCATCGCCCTGGCGCACGCCGGAATCGACGCGGACCGCGCCCCGCTCAAAGGTCACGCACTCGGGCAAGGCATACACATTCAGCGCGCCGGTGGCGGGCAGGAAGTTGTTGTCGGGGTTCTCGGCGCAGATGCGCGCCTCGATGGCGTGGCCAGTGATGCGCAGGTCTTCCTGCCTCAGCGGCAACGGCTCGCCCGAGGCCACGCGCAATTGCCACTCCACCAGGTCCAGGCCGGTGATGGCTTCGGTCACGGGGTGCTCCACCTGCAGGCGGGTGTTCATCTCCATGAAGTAGAACTTCATCTGCTCGGGCGCGTCGTAGCCGCCGGGCTGCTCGACGATGAACTCCACCGTGCCCGCGCCCACATATTTCACGGCACGGGCGGCAGCCACGGCGGCCTCGCCCATGCGGGCGCGCAGCTCGGGCGTCATGCCGGGGGCGGGGGCTTCTTCCAGCACCTTCTGGTGGCGGCGTTGCACCGAGCAATCGCGCTCAAACAGGTACACGCAGTTGCCGTGCGTGTCGCCAAACACCTGGATCTCGATGTGGCGGGGGCGCTGCACATATTTCTCCACTAGCACCGCATCGTCGCCAAAGCTGTTGATGGCTTCGCGCTTGCACGATTCGAGCGCCGCGGCGAAGTCCTCGGCCTTGTCCACCGCACGCATGCCTTTGCCGCCGCCGCCCGCGCTGGCCTTGATGAGCACGGGGTAGCCAATGCGGTCTGCCTCGCGCTGCAACAGCGCGGGGTCCTGGTCCGCACCGTGGTAGCCGGGCACCAGGGGCACCTGGGCTTGCTCCATCAGGCGCTTGGACTCGGCCTTCAGCCCCATCGCATTGATGGCGCTGGCAGGCGGGCCGATGAAGACCAGGCCCGCGTCGGCACAGGCCTTGGCAAAGTCTTCGTTCTCGCTCAGAAAGCCGTAGCCGGGGTGGATGGCCTGCGCGCCTGTGGCCTTGGCCGCGTCGATGATGCGCTCCCAGCGCAAGTAGCTGTCCTTGGGCGCACTGCCGCCAATGTGCACGGCCTCGTCGCACACGGCCACGTGCTTGGCCTGCGCGTCGGCGTCGGAATACACGGCGACGGTTTTCACGCCCAGGCGCTTGGCAGTGGCGGCGACACGGCAGGCGATCTCGCCGCGGTTAGCGATCAGTATCTTGTTAAACATTGCGCCCTCCTGCGGCGAGATCGCCTGCGCACGCTACGCGTGCCATACGATTTGTCGAAACGGTTGCTGAGCAACCGTTTTCGCCGCGGTTTGCAATAAGGATCTTGTTGAACATGTTTAAGCCACCTTGGCAGAACCAGAAAAGAAAGAAGACAAGCGCCGCACCACGGCGCGCAGAAACTTGAACAGCACCACCAGCAGCAGTACCGACACGATCACCATCACCACCAGCGCCACCCCAAACGCCACCGGGTACTGCGTGGCCAGCCACACCACCGCCACCACCAGGCCATCCTCAAAGAACGACAGCCCCCAGTTGGAAAACGGCTCGGGCGAGGTATTCACCGCCGCGCGCGTGGTCATCTTGGTAGCCAGCGCGGTGGCCGAGAGCGAGCCCCCCAGCAACCCCGCCACCACGGCCATCGCAGCGTTGTCGGCGCCAAACACGCCGTAAGCCAGCGCCGCCCCTGCGGGCACGCGGATGAAGGCGTGCGCGGCATCCCAGGCGCTGTCCACCCACGGCACCTTGTCGGCAAAAAATTCCACCAGCAGCATGGCGCCGCTCACCGTCAACACCAGGGGGTTTTGCAACACGGCCAGGCCCGGCGGCAACGGCATCCAGCCCAGCACGCCCATCATCCCCACCAGGAAGACCACGGCATACAGCCGAAACCCGCTGGCCCAGCCCAGGGCTGCAGCCAGCGCCAGCAGGCTGGGCATGTCGAGCTGCGCGGTGGCATTGGCCGCCGCATCTCCTACGGCACGCGCGGTGCCGCCGTCGATATGCAGCCCCACGGTGTGGAGCCACTGCACGATGTGAAGCCAGAGGGTGTCCATGTCAGTAGCACTCCCCGGCACAGCGAAAGATGGTTGACCGTAACAACTGGCGCGCACCGGGCACAGGACGCCGAGCAAGGGCCGCCCCGCAGCGAGGGCGTCGTCCCCCTGCCCGCTGAGCGCAGCACAGCGAGAGCGGGGGGAAGGCGCGCAGCGCCTCAGGGGGGTGTCGGCTCATAACCAGTTGGGCTTGCGTTTGTTCAGGAACGACTGCACGCCTTCCTTGCCCTCGTCGCTGGCACGGATATCGGCAATGCCCTGCACGGTGGCGGCGATCAGCCCGGCATTGATTTCGCGCTCGGCCACATCCATCACCAGCTTCTTGCACACACGCACGGCGTTGGGGCTGGCGGCGGTCAGGGCCTTGAGCAGTTCATCCACCTTGGCATCCAGCTCATCGGCAGTCACCACCTCGTGCACAAAGCCGATGCGCAGCGCCTCGGCGGCGCCAAAACGCTCGGCCGTCAGAAAGTAGCGGTGCGCAGCACGCGCGCCCATGGCGCGGATCACGTAGGGGCTGATGGTGGCGGGGATGAGCCCCAGCTTCACCTCGCTCAGGCAAAAACCTGCGGTATCCACCGCCACGGCCATATCGCACGCGGCCACCAGGCCCATGCCGCCGGCGTACACATCGCCCTGCACGCGGGCGATGGTGGGCTTGGGGCATTCATAAATCACGCGCAGCATCTCGGCGAGCTTGCCCGCGTCGGCGATGTTTTCATCGCGCGTGTAGTCGGCCATACGGCGCATCCAGTTCAGGTTGGCACCGGCACAGAATGCGGGGCCTTCGGCCGCCAGCACCACGGCGCGCACATCGGCGCGGCTGCCCACGTCCACAAAGGCGGCCGTGATCTCGGCAATGACTTCGTCGCTGAAGGCGTTGCGAATCTCCGGCTGCGTGAGCGTGATGCGCGCCACTGCGCCGGTCTGAGTGATGGAAAGGTTCTGGCTGCTCATGGCTTGGTCGGGTTTTGAAGAAAGTAGACGAAGTCCAGCTCGGGGCAAGGCTGGCCCAGCGCGGTCAATGCGGCAGTGATCTGGCCCCGGTGGTGTGTGCCGTGGTTGAACACATGCGCCAGCGTGGCGGCAAACGGCAGCGATGCCGCTGTGCCGCGCATGGTGGTGTAGTCGAGCGTGCCGCTCCAGCGGTCGGGCTTGAACGAGGCGATCAGCGGCGCCCAGCGGGCAGCGCCTTCGCGCAGGCGGGCATCGAGCTGCGCGCGGCCACTCTCCAGCTCGGCGTCCAAAGCCACCTTGGGCGAGATGCCTTCGGCAAAGCGCACGAACCACAGATGGTGCTCGCCTACCAACAGGTGGTTGAGCGTGCCGTGAATACTTTTGAAGAACAGGCCCACATTGCGCCGATACGCCTCTTCAGGCAAGGCCCGCACGGCATCGAGCACGCGCGCCGTGGCCCACACGTTGTAGCGTGCCAGCTGGGTGAAGTGGGCAACAGCGTCCATCGTAGCTCCTGGTTCTGGCTCTGGCGGGGTTACATGCGGAACAGGCCGAACTTGGTGTCTTCAATCGGCGCGTTGCGCGTGGCCGCCAGGCCCAGCGCCAGCACGCGGCGGGTGTCGGCGGGGTCGATCACGCCGTCGTCCCACAGGCGGGCCGTGGCGTAGTAGGGGTGGCCCTGGTCTTCGTACTGGCGGCGGATGGGGGCCTTGAAGGCTTCTTCTTCCTCCATGCTCCACTGCCCACCCTTGGCCTCGATGCCGTCGCGCTTCACCGTGGCCAGCACGCCAGCAGCCTGCTCGCCGCCCATCACGCTGATGCGCGCGTTGGGCCACATCCACAAGAAGCGGGGGCTGTACGCGCGGCCGCACATGCCGTAGTTGCCTGCGCCAAAGCTGCCGCCGATGATGATGGTGAACTTGGGCACACTCGCTGTGGCCACGGCCGTCACCATCTTGGCGCCGTTGCGGGCAATGCCTTCGTTCTCGTACTTGCGGCCCACCATGAAGCCGGTGATGTTCTGCAGGAACACCAGCGGCACCTTGCGCTGGCAGCACAGCTCGATGAAGTGCGCGCCCTTCAAGGCCGACTCGCTGAACAGGATGCCGTTGTTGGCGATGATGCCGACCATCATCCCCTCGATGCGCGCAAAGCCGCAGACCAGCGTGGTGCCGTAGCGTGCCTTGAACTCGTCGAACTCGCTGCCATCGACGATGCGGGCAATGATCTCGCGCACGTCAAACGGCTTGCGCGTGTCCACGGGGATCACGCCATACAGCTCTTCTGCTGCAAATTTAGGAGCTACCGGCGCTTGATCTGCGGGCGCTGGAGGCTTGTTTTTATTCAAATTGCGCACGGCATTGCGTGCCAGCTGCAGCGCGTGCAGGTCGTTTTGCGCCAGGTGGTCGGCCACGCCCGACAGGCGCGTGTGCACATCGCCACCGCCCAGGTCTTCGGCGCTCACCACCTCGCCCGTGGCGGCCTTCACCAGCGGTGGGCCACCCAAAAAGATGGTGCCCTGGTTCTTGACGATGATCGATTCATCGCTCATTGCGGGCACGTAGGCGCCGCCTGCCGTGCACGAGCCCATCACCACGGCGATCTGACTGATGCCCATGGCGCTCATGTTGGCCTGGTTGAAGAAGATGCGGCCGAAGTGGTCGCGGTCGGGGAAGACCTCGTCCTGGTTGGGCAGGTTGGCCCCACCCGAGTCCACCAGGTAGATACAGGGCAGGTGGTTCTGCTGCGCCACCTCTTGGGCACGCAGGTGCTTCTTGACGGTGAGCGGGTAGTAGGTGCCGCCCTTCACTGTGGCGTCGTTGCACACGATCATGCAGTCCACGCCGCTCACGCGGCCAATGCCCGCGATGAGCCCGGCGCTGGGTGCGTCGTTGTTGTACATGTTGAGCGCCGCCAGCGGGGCGAGTTCGAGGAACGGCGTGCCGGGGTCCAGCAGCATCTGCACGCGCTCGCGGGGCAGCAGCTTGCCCCGCGCGGTGTGCTTGGCGCGGGCGGCTTCCCCACCGCCCTGGGCCACCTTGTCAAGCTGGGCGCGCAGGTCATCCACCAGCGTGCGCATGGCGGCGGCGTTGGCCAGAAAGTCCGCCGAGCGGGCGTTGAGTTGGGTGTCGAGAATCATGCAAGCTCCATCGATATCTTGGGTTTACGTAGCGCCACCGGCTGGCCGGTGGCACTGAAGGCCGCGGAGCAGGCCAAGCCCGGGCCGCCGTGGAACCGGCTTTGCCGGGCCAGTGGCGGCGTCCCCCTGGGGGGAAGACGCGAAGCGGCTCAGGGGGGTCATCAGTTCAAGCGGTTTTCTGTTCTTCCAGGCCCAGCTGGTCCTTCATCTCGTCACGGATCTTGAACTTCTGGATCTTGCCCGTCACCGTCATCGGAAAGCTGGTGACAAAGCGGATGTAGCGCGGCACCTTGTAGTGCGCAATCTGGCCCTTGCAGAAGGCGCGGATGTCGTCCTCTGTGGGCTTCGTGCCGGGCTTGGCGATGATCCAGGCGCAGAGTTCTTCGCCGTATTTCTGATCGGGCACGCCCACCACCTGCACGTCCTGCACCTGCGGGTGGCGGTACAAGAATTCTTCGATCTCGCGCGGGTAGATGTTCTCGCCGCCACGGATCACCATGTCCTTGATGCGGCCGACGATGTTCACATAACCCTCGGCGTCCATGGTGGCCAGGTCGCCGGTGTGCATCCAGCCGTCGGCGTCAATCGCCTCGCGGGTCTTGGCCTCGTCGCCCCAGTAGCCGTGCATGACGGAATAGCCTTTGGTGCAGAACTCGCCGCGCTCACCACGGGGCACGGTGGCACCCGTTTCGGGGTCCACGATCTTGATCTCCAGATGCGGCTGCACCTGGCCTACGGTCGATACGCGCTTGTCCAGCGGCGTGTCGGTGCTGCTCTGGCAGCTCACGGGGCTGGTTTCGGTCATGCCATAGGCGATGGTGATCTCGCGCAGGTTCATCTGCTCCACCACGCGCTTCATCACCTCGGTGGGGCAAGGCGACCCGGCCATGATGCCGGTGCGCAGGGTGCTGAGGTTGAACTCGGCAAAGCGTGGGTGGTCCAGCTCGGCAATGAACATCGTGGGCACGCCGTGCAGGCCGGTGCAGCGCTCGTCCTGCACCGTTTGCAGCACCGTCAGCGGGTCGAAGCCATCATTGGGGTACACGATGGCAGCGCCGTGCGTCAGGCAGGCCAGGTTGCCCAGCACCATGCCAAAGCAGTGGTACAGCGGCACGGGAATGCACAGCCGGTCTTCAGGCGTGAGCTTCATGCACTCGCCAATGAAGAAGCCGTTGTTCAGGATGTTGCGGTGCGTGAGCGTGGCACCTTTGGGGAAGCCCGTGGTGCCGCTGGTGAACTGGATGTTGATGGGGTCCGTGGCCTTCAGCGTCGCTGCCACCTGCGCCAGGCGCGGGTCGTCCGGGTTGCCGCGCGCGATCAGATCCGAAAAGCGCAGCAGGCCAGGCTCTTCGCCACCCACGCCAGATTCGTCGATCCAGACGACAGTGTGCAGGTGAGGCAGCTGTTGCGACTCCAGCTGGCCCGGCGTGCCATGCGCCCACTCGGGCGCCAGCTCGCGCAGCATGCCCAGGTAGTCGCTGGTCTTGAAGCGCGCCATGGTCACCAGCAGCTTGCAGCCCACCTTGTTCAGCGCATATTCCACCTCGGCCGTGCGGTAGGCCGGGTTGATGTTGACCAGCACCAGGCCCACCTGCGCAGTGGCCAGTTGCATCAGCACCCATTCGGCGTTGTTGTGCGACCAGATGCCCACGCGGTCGCCCGGCACCAGCCCCAGGCCCAGCAGCGCGCTGGCCAGGCGGTGGGCTTCGGTCTGCAATTGGGCGTAGGTGTAGCGGCGGCCCTGGTGCACGCTCACCAGCGCCTCGCGGTCGGGCTGGCGGGCCACCATGTCGGCAAAGAAGGCGCCGATGGTCTGCTCGATCAGGGGAACATCGGTGGCGCCACGGGCGTAGCTGTCCACCAGCGGTGCGGATTGTTTTGCGGCTGCAGTCGTCACGGGTTTGTCTCCTCGGTCATCCGGCCAGCGCGGGCAGAGCGCGCGTGGCGAGCCATTCGAAAGCATAGGCAAGCATAGAAGCCCACGGCCCGGCAGGGTTGCCACAATGGTTGCAAATCGTGCCACGGGTGGCACACTCTGTAACGTGAATTCACCTGCCTCTATCTCCAACCGCCTGCCTGCGCCCCCCACAGCTCGACCCCCCACAGCTCGACCCCCCACGCCGACTGCACCGGCGGCTACGCCCATAGCGTTCGTGCGCGCCATTGCGCTCGCCTATGAACGTCGCGGCATGAGCCCCGCACGCGCCCTGGCCCAGGCACAGATTGCGCCGCAGCTGCTGCAAGACGACAGCGCCCGCATCACCGCCTGGCAGATGGAACAGATCTCCGACGCCGCCATGCAGGAGCTGGACGACGAAGCCCTGGGCTGGTTCATCCGCCGCCTGCCCTGGGGCAGCTACGGCATGCTGGCGCGCGCCAGCATCAGCTCGCCCACGCTGCAAGTAGCACTGGCCCGCTGGTGCCGCCACCACGGCCTGCTGGCGAACGACATTGCGCTGCAGCTCACCACCCAAGGCGACACCGCCACCCTGACCATCACCGAGGCCCGCGACCTGGGCGCGCTGCGCGAGTTCTGCCTGGTGTCGGTGCTGCGCAATGCCCACGGCCTGGCCTGCTGGATGGTGGACTCGCGCATCCCGCTCATCGCTGCGGAATTCGCCTTTGACGCGCCACCCCACGCCGATGCCTACGCCGTGCTGTTCCGCGGCCCCGTCACCTTCAGCGCCCCGCGCACCGCCATCCACTTCGACGCCCGCTACCTGCACCTGCCCCTGCGCCGCGACGAACAGGCCCTGCGCCAGATGCTGCAACACGCCCTGCCCCTGACGGTGCTGCACTACCGCCGCGACCGCCTGCTGGTGCAGCGCGTGCGCCAGCTGCTGGCCGCGCCCCTGCCCGGACAACCCGCCCACGCCCTGCCCCAGCACAGCGCCGAATCCCTGGCCGCGCTGCTGCACGTATCGCCGCGCACACTGCACCGGCAATTGAAGGAAGAAGGCGCCACGCTGCAGGGCCTGAAAGACGAGGTGCGCCGCACCCGCGCGGTGGAACTGCTGCACCGCACGCAGCGGCCCATCAAGCAGGTAGCGGAAGCGGCGGGGTTTGAGAACGAGAAGAGTTTTATCCGGGCGTTTCGCGGGTGGACGGGGCAGTCACCCGCCGAATTTCGCCGCCAAACCCACACGGCATGATTTGCCCCCAACGTGACGGGTCGCGTCACGCCACGGCATTGCAGCCTCACTACACTGACCCTTGACTTCGACCTGCTTGCCATGCTCCACCTCCACCACTGCGTCAGCGCCCGCTCCTTCCGCCCCCTGTGGATGCTCGAAGAGCTGCAACTGCCCTACCAGCTCCACATGCTGCCCTTCCCGCCCCGCGCCAAGGCCCGGTGGTTTCTGGACGACAACCCGCTGGGCACGGTGCCGCTGTTGGTGCAGGGCGCCGCGCCAAACGAGGTGCGCATGACCGAATCGGCGGCCATGTGCCAATACCTCGCGGCCACGCACCCCGACGCGGGCCTGGATGTGCCGCCCACCGACCCTGCTTATGGCGCGTACCTGAACTGGCTGCACATGAGCGATGCGACGCTGACTTTTCCGCAAACGCTGGTGCTGCGCTATGGCCGGTTTGAGCCCACCGAGCGCCAGCAGCCGCAGGTGGTGATGGACTACACGCGCTGGTTTCTGGCGCGGCTGCGGGCGGTGGAAGCTGCGGTGGCGCAGAGCGAATACCTGTGCGCGGGCCGTTTCACGGCGGCCGATGTGGCGGTGGGCTATGCCTTGCTGCTGGCACAACACCTGGGCCTGGCGCCGCAGTTTGGCCCGGCCACCCAAGCCTATTGGCAGCGGCTACAGGCGCGGCCCGGTTACCAGCGGGCCATGGCGGCGCAACTGCGGGCGGCTGTGGAGCAAGGCGTGCCCACCACCCCTGCGCCAGACACGCAGCCTTGAACACACGCCCCACCCCACCCGTTTTTACAGATCGCACAGCATGTTCAAACAAATCTTTGGCATCGCCGCACTGGCCCTGTCGTTCACCGCCGCAGCCCAGCAACCACCCACGGTGGTGGACCTGCCCACGCGCCCTGGCGTCACCCAGCGCATGCTGGTGACCACCCCGCCGGAGCCCAAAGCCACCGTCATCCTGCTGGCGGGTGGGCATGGCGGGTTGCAGATATTTCAGAACGGGTCGTTCAAATGGGGGGAAGGCAATTTCCTCGTCCGGTCGCGGCAACTATTTGCCGACAAGGGGTTGATGGCGGTGGTGGTGGACGCGCCCTCGGATCGGCAGCGCGCACCGTTTCTCAACGGCTTTCGCCAAACGGAAGAGCACGTGGCCGATTTGAAAGCCACCATTGCCTGGGCAAGAGCCACCGCCAAAGTGCTCGTGTGGCTGGTGGGCACCAGCCGTGGGACGCAATCGGCCGCCTATGCAGCCACCGTGCTGCAGGGCGCAGACGCGCCCGATGGCGTGGTGTTGACGGCGACCATCCTGACGGATGACAAACAGCGCCCGGTTCCCGCCATGCCGCTGGAACAAATCAAAGTGCCAGTGCTGGTGGTGCACCACCAGCAAGATGGTTGCTCTCACTGTGCGTACAGCGAGATTCCCAACCTGATGGCCAAACTGACCCACACACCCCGCAGCCACCTCATCACCGCCACGGGCGGCAAGAACCAGGGGGATGCCTGCGCGGCCTTTGCGTACCACGGGTTCAACGGCCTGGAGGCTGACGTGGTGGGGCAAATGGCCGACTGGATTCTGGCCCCGGCCCGGTAGGGATGTCCTTACATGGACGTCTCCAGAAGAGCAAGATTCGGCGGCGTGAAGGTCTGAAGGGT
>NZ_JAEFCH010000026.1:0-54947 GCF_016406015.1 Acidovorax sp. IB03
CAGCCCGCATACCCCCCCTCTCCCTATGGAGTGGGGGGGTTTGTCTTATGGGCCTTTGATATTCACATTCACGTAACCCCACACTCATCACTCCTCGGATATACGGTCTATGGATGGGCAACGCCTAACCGATGAGCATTGGATGAAGTTGGCCTTGGCTGGGGCCAAGGCTGCAGCGGAATTGGGGGAGGTGCCTGTTGGTGCGGTATTGGTCAAAGATAACCTGCTGCTCTCAACTGGTCGCAACACCACTGTCGGATCCTGCGACCCCGCTGGGCATGCTGAAATTAATGCACTGCGTGCGGGAGCCTTGGTTTTAGGGAATTACCGGCTCACTGAGTGCACCCTCTATGTTACGTTAGAGCCCTGTGCAATGTGTTGTGGTGCTATCCTGAACGCTCGCTTGGGAAGGCTTGTCTTTGGAGCTGCCGAGCCCAAAACTGGGGCCGTGGGATCCGTTGTGAATTTGCTCGAAAGTCATCAACTAAACCACCACACTAGTGTTTCTAGTGGAGTACTTGCCAGGGAGTGCGCTGCGGTATTGGGTGATTTTTTTTTGAATCGGCGTTTCCAGAGTAAAAAGAACAAAAAATTTCCTTTGCGTGACGATGCCCTCAGAACCCCCGAGCATGCGTTTGTCGCTGTCCCTGATTTCAGCCATCAATCCTCATACATAAGCGATTTACCTAGCTTGGACGGTTTGCGTATGCATTACGTGGACTCGGGGCCTGAAGAAAATAAATCTGCATGGCTATGCTTGCATGGACCTTCAAGCTGGAGTTTTGTTTTTCAGAATTTCTTGAATTCTATGCCAGAGTCGGAAAGAGTCGTTCTTATCGATATGATTGGCTTTGGAAAGAGCGATAAACCAAAAAGAGAGAAATTTCATCAGCTGCAGAAGCATCGTCTTATTTTGGGGGATTTTGTTGACAGGCTGGGTTTGAAGTCAATCAATGTTGTGCTTGAGGGTTGGCATTCAGGATTGTTGATGAGTCTGTGTGAAGGCATATCTCCGTTGATATGCAGCTTTTTGGTGCTTCCTGAGGGGCGGAGTCGTTTATCTGTTGGTGAGTTCGATGATGCGATGCAAGCGCCTTTTCCGGATAAAGGCTATAAAGCTGGTGTGCGTGAGTTTTCTCGCTTGTTGCTGGAATTAAAAAAAGAAAAAAATTCGGATTATAGAAATAGTTGATGATATTTTGATGTTCTTGTTTGATGTGTGCTGCTTTTGCTGTGCTGGTGCACTTTAATCGTTGTCTAGGAGCTGGTATTTTTCCAGGGTGTGATGTCCAAATTAAATAGCGAAAATAGTCGCAGCCTTTGTCACGCGGGGGCTAATCATATCTACATTTATTCCCCGGCTGGCACAATCCGTGATAAGGCTGCTTTCAAACGTGGTTTGTCCCGTCTGGAGGCTTTGGGCTACCAGGTCGAAGTGGATATCGATGCCCGTGCAGTTCACACGCGTTTTGCTGGCGATGATCAAACCCGTTTGGCTGCGATTCATCGTGCTGCCGCTAGTGGCGCCGATGTGGCACTGATCACGCGTGGTGCCTACGGCTTTACAAGACTGCTGGCGGATATCGACTACAAAAAAGTAGGCGCTGCTATTGCATCAGGCACAAAATTCGTAGGTATAAGTGATTTCACTGCGTTTCAAAACGCGGTCCTCGCAAAAACGGAATCTATCACTTGGGCTGGTCCAGCTTTGATTACGGATTTTGGTGTGGACGGTGTACCTGACGATATCATGGAGGCTTGCTTCGATGACTTGATGACAGGTCATGGAGAGGGCGCAGGTTGGCGTTTGCCGTATCGCAAAAAAGATGTAGAGAATCAATTTGCGGATCAAGAGATTTATATAGAAGATGCCGTTCTTTGGGGTGGGAATCTTGCTGTATTGGTGGGATTGATTGGAACTCCTTATATGCCTCGGATTGAAGGGGGAATTCTCTTTTTGGAGGATGTTGGAGAGCACCCTTACAGGATTGAGCGAATGTTGACGCAGCTCTTGTATGCTGGAATTTTGGCAAAGCAAAAAGCTATTGTGTTGGGTCAGTTTACTGAGTACAGGCTAGCTCCGCACGACAAGGGGTTTAATTTTCAATCCGTTGTTGATTGGGTTCGGTCGAAGGTGAGTATTCCTGTGTTGACAAACCTGCCTTTTGGGCACGTGCCAACCAAAGTGGTTTTGCCGGTTGGGGCTAAAGTTTCGCTGTCGGTAGAAAAAAGGGATGCTCTTTTATATTGGGGGCACTCGCATACTCATTGAGTAGTTTTAAAGATTTTGCGAAATTTCAAATTAATTATTCTGGCAATAATATTTAAATCAAAAATTTGAGCGCTTTACTGAGCAGGGTTAAATTTTTGGCATGAAATCGCGTTGCTGTATTAAACTGTAAGTCATGATTTATTTTGAGCCTGAAAAATCATGACTGTTCTTGCGACGGTCATCTTTGCTGACATTTCTGGCAGTGTTGCGTTGTACGAATCGTTGGGCAATGAGCGTGCAGCGGAAGCGGTTGCTCAACTGACTGATTGGATTGGCACTTGCATTCATAGCCACGCTGGTCGCGTCGTCAAAAAGCTGGGTGACGGGGTGCTGGGGGTGTTCGGAGATGCAGCCAGTGCCACAGCCGCAAGTTCTGCGATGCTCCGGGCGCACGAGCAGCGGCAAGCTCGATGGCCACATCCCATTCGCATGGACATTCGCGTAGGAATGGCTACGGGCGATATTGTGGAAGTGGACGGTGATTGCTACGGTGATGCCGTCAATGTGGCGGCGCGGCTTTGCGAGCGCTCGGGGCCAGGGGAAATTTGGGCGACAGAAACCTTGGTTTTGCTGGCGGGTGTTGCGCCTGCGGTATGGTTTAGAAAACTTGGTGCCATGGAGATTCGCGGTAAAGGTGGGCCGCTGGTGCTGTATCAAGCCGAGTGGCGGCAAGACCAGGAAAATGAATCCCTCACGGTGCAATCAGGGCTTGCAAGTCAGTTTGCAGCGATGGATTCCATTTTGGGGGCCATTCAATTCAACTGGCATGGAGTGGATGTCACCTTTACGTCCAATGAAGCTCCCATTCATATCGGCCGAGCGACACATGCTCAGCTATGCATCAATGATCCCAGGGTGTCGCGGCTTCATGCCCGCATTGATTGGCGCAACAGTGGCTTTCTATTGACCGATCTGAGCAGTTTTGGCACATGGATCCGCTTTGACGGCAGCGAGTCTCCGGTGCGTTTGCGGCGGGACGCCTGCATTCTCCATGGCACGGGTGATATCTCTTTGGGCGTTTCGTTCGGTGATCCTGTGGCGCCCATCGTTGGGTTTCAGGTTTCGGGCAATCGCATGTCTTTGCGTTGAGTCGATTGGCCAGGCGCCCCGAGCAAAAATCGCTCATGCGAGTCGCTGCTCTCGCCGCACACACCGCTGGGTTTCCCGGTCTTATTGATTGGCCGTTTCAGAAGATTCTTTCACCATGACCATACATACCATTCTCAAAATGGGAGACCCTCGTTTGCTTCGCACGGCGAAAGAGGTCACTGAATTTGATACGGATGCACTGCATTTGCTGGTGCGTGATTTGTGGGAGACGATGCGTGCTGCGAATGGCGCAGGGCTTGCCGCACCGCAGATCGGCGTAGACCTGCAGGTGGTGGTGTTTGGTTCAGAGGTCGCCAATCCTCGCTACCCCGATAGGCCGTTGGTGCCTATGACGGTCTTGGTCAATCCTGTGATCACTCCGCTGGGAGTGGAGCAAGAAGATGATTGGGAGGGTTGCCTGTCTGTTCCGGGGCTGAGAGGCAAGGTGCCGCGCTGGACGCGCATTCGGTACACGGGGTTTGATCCCTACGGTGATCCGATGGATCGCGAAGCCGAAGGTTTTCATGCACGGGTGGTGCAGCACGAGTGCGACCACCTTTGGGGAAAGCTGTACCCCATGCGAGTCAAAGATTTCACCCAGTTTGGATATACCGACGTCTTGTTTCCTGGCTTGGATCCCGCGGACGCAGACGACTAGTAGATGCTATTTGCTGTGCCCCTCTGGGCTGCAAGCTTTTTGAGCCATGGCATTCTTGCTGCACACCGAAGCGACGCATCACTATCAAAATAAGAGCGGCTGACGCTTTCTGCACAAGCGCTAGAGGCCGAAAAGGCTTGAAATCCCTTTGAAGAAGGCGAAACGCTGTAATCAGTAGCTGCCGCACACAACCCGCGCGATGGGACTTGCAGCCTTTTGCGCTCGACTACTCAGAGAGCGCCTGCAGCAACTCGGTTTCGATCTGGATTTGCCGCGCGTTGTTTTGCAGCTCTGAGCCCTGCAGCAAGAAGGTGTCTTCCACCCGCTCTCCCAGTGTGCTGACTTTTGCGAGTTGCACGCTCAGATGGTGCTGCGCGAGGATGCGTGCCACCAGATACAGCAAGCCGGCCCGGTCGCTGGCAGAAATACCGAGGAGCCAACGCTGCGCTTTCTCGTCTGGCTGTAGCGACACGCGGGGGGCTATGGGGAAGCTTTTGACGCGCCGCGACACCCTTTTGCGAGCGGGCTCGGGCAGGGGGCCGCCTGCTTCAATGGCACGGACCAAGTCGCTTTCGACCATATGCGTCAGCTCTCGGTAATGGCCAGGTTGTGATGACGCCACCACCTGGAATGAATCCAGCGCGTAGTGGTTGTTGGCGGTATGTACTCTGGCATCCAGAATGCTGAAACCTGCACGGTCGAAGTAACCGCAGATGCGTGCAAACAGGTCGGGCTGGTCGGGCGCGTAAACCAATACTTGCAGGCCTTCTCCTGCCAGCGATTGGCGGGCGCGCACGATAGGTTTGGTGGTGCCCACGTGGCGCGACAGGTGGCGCGTGTGCCACGCAATGTCTGCGGCCTCGTGCCGCATGAAATAGCTGACGTCCAATGTTTCCCACAGGGCTTTGTGGGCTTCGAACGGAAGGGCGTTGAGGGCCAGCTGCACGAGCGCTTCGCGCTTGCGGGCCTCGATTTCGGCCGCAGCATCTGGTGCGCGGCCGCCCAGGGTTCGGAGGGTGGAACGGTACAGGTCTTCCAGCAACTTGCCTTTCCACGCATTCCAGACCTTGGGGCTGGTGCCGCGGATGTCTGCCACGGTGAGCAGATAGAGGGCGGTCAGATAGCGCTCATTGCGAACCCGCTGAGCAAAGGCAGAGATCACTTCGGGGTCACTGAGGTCTTGCTTTTGCGCGACCCGGCTCATTGTCAAATGCTCGCTGACCAGGAATTCGATGAGCTGTGTGTCCTCCACGTCCACGCCATGCTGACGGCAGAAGCGCCGAACCTCCTTCGCACCGATGTGGGAGTGATCGCCCCCCCGGCCTTTGCCGATATCGTGGAACAGCGCCGCGATATAGAGAATCCAGGGCTTGTCCCAGCCCGCCGCCAAGTGGGAGCAGAACGGGTATTCGTGGGCATGTTCCGCCATGAAAAAGCGCCGCATGTTGCGCAGCACCATCAGGATGTGCTGATCCACGGTGTAGACATGGAACAGGTCGTGCTGCATTTGCCCCACGATGCCGCGGAACACCCAGAGGTAGCGACCCAGCACAGAAGTCTGGTTCATGAGCCGCATGGCATGGGTGATGCCCGACGGCTGCTGAAGGATGCGCATGAAGGTTTGGCGGTTGACCGGATCGCGCCGGAAGGCGGCATCCATCACCGAACGGGCGTTGTACAGCGCTCGCAAGGTGCGCGCAGACAGGTTTTTCAAGCCCACCGAGGTCTGGTAGAGCAAAAAAGTTTCCAGAATCGCGTGCGGGTCTTTCTGGTACAGATCGTCGCTGGCCACTTCAATGAGGCCGGCTTTTTCAAAAAACCGCTCGTTGATCGGGCGTGGTTCGTGGGTCGATGGGTTCAGCCGCTCTTCAATGTTGAGCAGCAGGATCTGGCTGAGCTGGGACACCGCCTTGGCCGCCCAGTAGTAGCGGCGCATCAGGGTTTCGCTGGCGCGCATCGGCAGACGCGAGCCATCTGGTGCTTGCGAGCGGTAGCCAAACGATTCCGCCACCGTGGTTTGCAGGTCGAACACGAGGCGGTCTTCGTGGCGTCCTGCCGCCTGGTGCAGGCGCGCCCGTATCAGGCAGAGCAGGGCTTCGTTGCGTTCAATCTGGCGCACCTCAAACGGGGTGGCCATGCCACTGGCGGCCAGTTCTTTCCAGCTGCCGCCCAATCCTGCAGCCTTGGCAACCCATAGGATGAGTTGCAGGTCTCGCAAGCCGCCGGGTGACTCCTTGCAGTTGGGTTCCAGCGCGTAAGGCGTGTTGTCGTACTTGGTGTGGCGCTGGCGCATTTCCAGCGTCTTGGCGACCAGGAAGGCCTTGGGATCCATTTGCGCCTGGTACTGGCCCTGGAAGTGTGCAAACAGCGCCGCATTTCCGCAGATGAGACGAGCTTCGAGCAGTGAGGTTTGAACCGTCACATCGGCCGCGCTTTCGGCCAGGCATTCTGAGGTGGTGCGCACGCTAGAGCCGATTTCCAGCCCCGCGTCCCAGCAGCTACCGATGAAGCCCTCAATGCGCCGGCTCAGTGCGCTGTCCGTGTCTAGCTGCGTGCCTTCTGGCAGCAGCAGTAGCACGTCCACGTCAGAGAACGGAAAAAGCTGCGCCCGGCCATATCCGCCCACCGCCACCAACGCACAGCCAGAAGGCATCTCCGCGCGCTGCCACAGTGTGTGCAGCAAACCATCCGTGAGGGAAGACAGCTTGCGCAGCACTTTGTGAATGCCCCGGGTGGAGGCTACAGAGGCTGCCATGCCCCCCATGACGGCGGCTTTTTCTTGGCGATAGGCGGCACGCAGCGACTGGATTTCGGTCATGGGGCAGGGCTTGGAAGGAAGAGGGACAAGAACCGGAGCCAGACAGTGCGAAAGTGGTGCGCCGACCCGGCTCGCGGTTGAGTCTGCGCACGCCCTGACTGCAAAGCAAAAGTCGTGCGCAGGCCTCTTGCCGCTGATTTCAGGTGCGCGTGGCAGCCACAAAACTAGGCAGTGGCGGAGACCCTGCCGACAACGTCATCACCTCGTAGCCCGTGGGAGTGACCAGCACGGTGTGTTCCCATTGGGCAGAGAGGCTGTGGTCCTTGGTGACGATGGTCCAGCCGTCGTTGCCATGGTTCTTCACATCGCGTTTGCCTGCGTTGATCATGGGCTCGATGGTGAACACCATGCCGGGTTGCAGCTCTTCCAACGTGCCGGGGCGGCCATAGTGCAGAACCTGGGGTTCTTCGTGGAATTTCTGGCCGATGCCGTGTCCGCAGAACTCGCGCACCACCGAGAAGCCGTGCCCCTCGGCAAACTTCTGGATGGCGTGGCCAATGTCTCCGAGCCGGGCGCCTGGCTTGACCTGCAGGATGCCGTGCCACATGGCTTCAAAAGTCACTGCCGACAGGCGTTTGGCTGCAATCGAGCACTCGCCAATCAGGTACATGCGGCTGTTGTCGCCGTACCAGCCGTCCTTGGTGATGACGGTCACGTCCACGTTCACGATGTCGCCCTTTTTCAGGGGCTTGTCGTTGGGAATGCCGTGGCACACCACGTGGTTGACCGACGTGCACAGCGACGCAGGGTAGGGTGGGTAGCCTGGGGGCTGGTAGCCCACGGTGGCGGAGATGGTGCCCTGCTGGGCCATGCACTCCGCGCCCAGGCGGTCGATCTCTTTGGTGGTGATGCCGGGCTTGATGTGGGGGGCGATGTAGTCCAGCACTTCCGAAGCCAGGCGGCAAGCCAGCCGCATGCCCTCAATGTCTTCGGCGCTTTTGATGGTGATGCTCATGGGTCAATTATCCCATTGGGCCTCGCTTGGCGCAGGGCTGGTGGACATGCCCGGTAAAATGGCGGGCTTCACGGCTGCTGAACCCAGCAAGCCCGTGATCCATTTGACCCCCTCACACCCCAACAGGCCGCTACCGTGACCTTGCACATGACCACGCTGGCGGGCGGCAACGCCCTCAGCAACTTCCGCGCTCAGCAACTTCAGCCCGCCCTCGAGGCCATCCACCCCAAGATCAGTGGCATTGCCGCACGGTTTGTGCACTTGGTTGCCACCGATGCTCCGCCCACGGCCGCAGAGCAAGAGCGCCTGGCGGCGTTGCTGACGTATGGCGACCCCTATGAAGGGCCGCAAGAAGGTGCCGCACTGGTTGTTACTCCCCGTTTGGGAACTCTGTCGCCCTGGGCCTCCAAGGCCACTGACATTGCGCGCAACTGCGGCATCGCTATCCGCCGCGTGGAGCGCATCACCGAATACCGTCTCAGCCTGAAATCGGGCCTGCTGGGCAAGACACCCGAGCTGACCGCCGAGCAACTGGGCCAGGTCGCCGCCTTGCTGCATGACCGCATGACCGAATCGGTGGTGGCTGACCGCAGTGCTGCTGCAGCCCTGTTCACCGAGCTGCAGCCCGCGCCGATGGAGCATGTGGACGTGCTGGCTGGGGGCCGCGCTGCGCTGGAAGCTGCAAACACTCGCTTTGGCTTGGCTTTGGCCGATGACGAGATCGACTACCTCGTCAACGCCTTCAACGGCCTCAAGCGCAACCCCACCGATGTGGAACTGATGATGTTCGCCCAAGCGAACAGCGAACACTGCCGCCACAAGATCTTCAACGCCGAATTCACCATCGACGGTGTGGCGCAGGACAAGAGCCTGTTCGGCATGATCCGCAACACCCACCAGCTCGCGCCCCAGCACACGGTGGTGGCGTACTCTGACAACGCGTCGATCATGGAAGGCCACCAAGTCGAGCGATTTGTGGCAAAAATGGCCTCTGGCGCTGATGGATCAAGCGCGAGCAGCTATCAAAAAAGTAGCGCAACGCAGCATGTGCTGATGAAGGTGGAAACGCACAACCACCCCACGGCCATCTCTCCCTTCCCCGGCGCCTCCACGGGTGCAGGCGGCGAGATTCGCGACGAAGGCGCGACCGGCCGGGGCTCTAAGCCCAAGGCGGGCCTCACGGGCTTTACCGTGTCCAAGCTCTGGGGTAGCACCGTGGGCAAGCCCGAGCACATTGCCAGCCCGCTGCAGATCATGGTCGAAGGGCCTCTCGGCGGCGCGGCGTTCAACAACGAATTTGGCCGCCCCAACCTGAACGGCTACTTCCGCGAATACGAGCAGAACGTGGGCGGCGTGCAGCGCGGCTACCACAAGCCCATCATGATTGCGGGCGGCGTGGGTGTGATCGATGCCGAGCTGACGAAGAAAATTGAATTCCCTGCCGGCTCGCTGCTGATCCAGCTGGGTGGCCCCGGCATGCGCATCGGCATGGGCGGCAGCGCCGCCAGCTCCATGGCCACCGGCACCAATGCGGCCGAGCTTGACTTTGACTCGGTGCAGCGCGGCAACCCCGAGATCGAGCGCCGTGCGCAAGAGGTCATCAACCACTGCTGGGCGCAGGGCAGCAACAACCCCATCCTGGCCATCCATGACGTGGGCGCGGGCGGTTTGTCCAACGCCTTCCCCGAGCTGACCAACGACGCAGGCCGTGGCGCGCGCTTTGACCTGCGCGCCGTGCAGCTCGAAGAGTCGGGCATGAGCCCAAAGGAAATCTGGTCCAACGAGTCGCAAGAGCGCTATGTGCTGGCGATTGCGCCCGAGTCGCTGGAACAGTTCAAAGCTTTCTGTGAGCGCGAGCGCTGCCCGTTTGCGGTGATCGGCACGGCCACGGAAGAGCGCCAGCTGGTGCTGCACGACCCCGCAGCCACGGCCGACGACCAGAAGCTGCCGGTGGACATGCCCATGAACGTGCTGCTGGGCAAGCCGCCCAAGATGCACCGCGACGTGAAGACCGTGGTGCGCGAATTCGCACCGATGGACTTGACCGGCGTGCCGCTGCAAAAGGCCGTCATCGACGTGCTGGCCCACCCCACGGTGGCATCCAAGCGCTTCCTCATCACCATCGGTGACCGCACGGTGGGTGGCCTGAGCCACCGCGACCAGATGGTCGGCCCCTGGCAGGTACCCGTGGCCGATTGCGCCGTGACGCTGGCCGATTACAAGGGCTTTGCGGGCGAGGCCATGAGCATGGGCGAGCGCACACCGCTGGCCGCCATCAACGCGCCCGCATCGGGCCGCATGGCCGTGGCCGAGGCCATCACCAACCTGCTGGCAGCGCCCATCGAGCTGCCGCGTGTGAAGCTGTCGGCCAACTGGATGGCAGCCTGTGGCGAGCCCGGCGAAGACGCCGCGCTGTACGAAACCGTGAAGGCCGTGGGCATGGAGCTGTGCCCCGCTCTGGGCGTGTCCATCCCCGTGGGCAAGGATTCGCTGTCCATGCGCACGCAGTGGAGCAACGGTTCGGACAAGAAGAAAGTCAGCTCGCCCGTCAGCCTGATCGTGAGCGCCTTCGCCTCGCTGTCTGACGTGCGCGGCACGCTCACCCCCCAGCTCGACGCCACCGAGGCCGACACCACGCTGGTGCTGATCGACCTGGGCAAGGGCCAGAACCGCATGGGCGGCAGCATCCTGGGCCAGACGCTGGACCAAAGCGGTGACGTGGTGCCCGATGTGGACGATCCGCAAGACCTGGTCAACCTCGTCAACGCCGTGAACGCCCTGCGCGCCAAGGGCCAGATCCTGGCCTACCACGACCGCAGCGATGGCGGCCTGCTGGCGGCCGCCGCCGAAATGGCCTTTGCGGGCCATGTGGGCGTGGCGCTGAATGTGGATTTGCTCGTGACCGAAGGCGACGGCGTGAGCGACAGCCGCATGGATACGGGCGATGCCAAAAACTGGGCGGGCCAGGTCAGTGCCCGCCGAGAAGAACTCACCTTGAAGGCGCTGTTCAACGAAGAGTTGGGCGTGCTGCTGCAAGTGCGTACCGCCGAGCGCAACGACGTGATGCAGGTGCTGCGCGAGCACGGCCTGTCCAAGTTCAGCCACTTTGTGGGCAAGACGCGTCCGGTGTCGTCCGAAATCGACGCAGGCAAGGGCGAATTGCAGGTCTGGCGCGATGCCAAGGCTGTGTTCAGCGCGCCGCTGGCGGACTTGCACCAGGTGTGGGACGCCGTGAGCTGGAAGATCTGCCAGCAGCGCGACAACCCCGTCAATGCCGACGCCGAACACGCGGCCGCAGGCGAGCCCACCGATCCCGGCCTGCACGTGCACCTCACGTTCGATGCCGCCGACAACGTGGCCGCGCCATACCTCAACCTTGCCAAACCCAAGGTTGCCATCCTACGCGAGCAGGGCGTGAACTCGCACATCGAAATGGCCTACGCCTTCACCGAGGCAGGCTTCGAGGCCTACGACGTGCACATGACCGATTTGCAGACCGGCCGCGTCAAGCTCGAAGACTTCAAGGGCGTGGTCGCCTGCGGTGGCTTCAGCTACGGCGACACGCTGGGCGCGGGCATTGGCTGGGCGCGTTCCATCACCTTCAATCCGGTGCTGGCGGCGCAGTTCCAGGGCTTCTTTGGTCGCACGGACACGTTTGGCCTGGGCGTGTGCAACGGCTGCCAGATGTTTGCCGAGCTGGCCGACATCATCCCCGGCGCGCAAGACTGGCCGCGCTTCACCACCAACCAGAGCGAGCGCTTCGAGGCACGCCTGTCGCTGGTGGAAGTGCTGGAGTCCCCCAGCCTGTTCCTGCAAGGCATGGCGGGCAGCCGCCTGCCGATTGCGGTGGCGCACGGCGAGGGCTATGCCAATTTCAAGTACCGGGGCAATGCCGACAAGGCCATTGCCGCCATGCGCTACGTGGACAACCACGGCCGCGCGACCGAGCAGTACCCGTTCAACCCCAACGGCAGCGCCGGTGGCCTCACGGCAGTGACCACGGCCGACGGCCGCTTCACGGCCATGATGCCGCACCCCGAGCGCGTGTTCCGCAACGTGCAGATGAGCTGGACCAGCGAAGACCAGTCGCAGTTCAGCGGCTGGATGCGCATCTGGCGCAATGCGCGCAAGTGGGTGGGGTAATCGACCGATCCACCTGAGCGGCTGCGCCGCTTCCCCCTTCTCTCGAATCGCTGGTGCGATTCGGGAAGGGAGACGCAGCCACCGCTGTGGGGCGGCCCTTGCGCGGCTGCCCTGGCGCTGTGGCCGTGCGCTTTCCAAGCACTGTGACGAGCGCTGCGTGCCGTGAAGCTTGAAGTCGCACGGATGTGCTTGTTTACGGCGGGGTGACTTTGATCGGGGCTTCGGCCCCGTTGTTGTTGCGGCCTTGTCTGGCACAGCAACGTCTTGGCGCGTTGCTATAGTCGGCGCTCTTCACCATTTCCAAGGATTTCCCATGGCCGCTGGCAGCCTGCTTGCCCTGCTCGACGACATTGCCACCATCCTCGACGATGTGGCCCTCATGACCAAGGTGGCAGCCAAGAAGAGCGCGGCCATGGCGGACGACGTATCCGTCATGACCAAGGTGGCGGCCCAGAAAACGGCGGGTGTGCTGGGCGATGACCTTGCGCTCAATGCCCAGCAGGTGACCGGTGTGCGCGCCGAGCGAGAGATTCCGGTCGTCTGGGCAGTGGCCAAGGGTTCGTTGATCAACAAGGTGATTCTGGTGCCTGCGGCGCTGCTGATCAGCGCATTTGCCCCCTGGGCGGTGACCCCCTTGCTGATGGTAGGCGGCGCGTTTCTGTGCTTTGAAGGCACAGAAAAACTGGCCCACAAATTTTTGCACCCTCAGGCAGCAGAGACCGAGCAAGAGAGTCTGTTGAAAGCCAATTCCGATCCCGCCGTGGACATGGTGGCCTTTGAAAAGGAAAAGATCAAAGGGGCGGTGCGCACGGACTTCATCCTTTCTGCCGAGATCATCGCGATCACCTTGGGTACGGTCGCAACGGCGCCTTTTGCTCAGCAACTGGCTGTTCTCAGCGGCATTGCGCTCATCATGA
The DNA here is from genome assembly GCF_016406015.1 of Acidovorax sp. IB03. Taxonomy (NCBI): domain Bacteria; kingdom Pseudomonadati; phylum Pseudomonadota; class Betaproteobacteria; order Burkholderiales; family Comamonadaceae; genus Acidovorax; species Acidovorax sp. IB03. The sequence goes on from NZ_JAEFCH010000026.1 coordinate 12,853, forward strand.
CGCTGGGGGTGTATGGCTTGGTCGCTGGCATCGTCAAGCTGGATGACCTGGGCCTGTGGTTGCATCGCAAGGGCAGCAGCTTTGCGCAGGCGCTGGGACGCGGCATTTTGTGGGCGGCCCCCTGGTTGATGAAAGGCCTGTCGGTGGCTGGCACCGCGGCGATGTTCCTGGTGGGGGGCGGTATTTTGGTGCACGGCATCCCGGTCGTTCATCATGCGGTGGAGGCTTGGGCTGCTTCTGCAGCCGCATGGCCGGCAGGCTCTTTGTGGTCCGTGGTCGTGTCAAACGGCCTCAATGCGATCTTTGGCTTGGCTGCAGGTGTGGTGGTATTGGTTGCCGTGACGTTCGTTCAGCGCCTCAGAGGCCGCAGCGCCCGCTAAAACGTCCTGGATGCGTAGAACCCGCGGCCTTATACGCGGGGGTGATGACCTTGCGGGTAAACACGGACTATTTGACCTGCAGCAAGGTTGACCATTTCGCTAACAGGCCCAATACATGCACGGGGGCCGTCCCCGTTCAACTGCATTGAGTTCTGTATGAAGAAAAACCTGCTGGCCGTGGCCGTTCTTTGCGCACTGACTTCTGGCGCTGCGTTTGCGCAGCAAGCCGAAGGCCCTTGGCTCGTGCGTGCCCGTGCCGTGAACCTGGATAGCGCCAACAAAGACAGCACCGGTTTGGGTCTGTCGGTGAACGACAAGGTGATTCCTGAAGTCGATGTGTCGTACTTCTTCACCCCCAACATCGCTGCTGAGCTGGTTTTGACTGTGCCTCAAAAGCACGACCTGAGCTCTAGCGTTCTGGGTGGCAAGATCGGTACCCTCAAGCACCTGCCTCCTTCGCTGCTGGTGCAGTACCACTTCAACGCTGCCGGCTTCAAGCCCTATGTGGGCGCTGGTATCAACTACACCCGCTTCTCCAGCGTGAAGCTGCCTGCCGGCGTGGATATCGACCGCAACAGCTTTGGTGCTGCCCTGCAAGTCGGCGTGGACATCCCTCTGCAAAAGAACCTGTACCTGAACCTGGACGTGAAGAAGGTCTTCATCAAGACCGACGTCAGCCTCGCTGGCGCCAAGATCGGCACCTTCAAGGTGGATCCCGTTCTGGTGGGCGTGGGCCTCGGCTGGCGCTTCTAATGAGCCAAACGCAACAGCGATGTTGCGTGTATTCCTAGGTGGGGAAGAGCCAGCGCATGCGCTGGCTTTTTTTATGGGCCGGAAAAACTGCAAAAAGACGAGGGCGGAATGTCGCCGCTCTCATTGCTTCGTAAGCGTGCCTTTACGCAGGTCGCTTCGTGAATCTAGGCTTGCTTCCTGACGGTCCGATGCCTTCACGCTCGTGAAGCGTATGCCCGCCGGTACAAACCCCTGAGGCTTTTCCATTTCAGACAGCCAGGGAAGTATTGGTTTTTTCCATGGAGTTACGGCGTAGTGCATGGCAAAGTCAGCGTGAATCGGGCGCCTTCGCCGGGCACCGAAGACACCGACAGTTCTCCCTGCATTAGCTCTGCCAGAGCCCGGGACAGTGCCAGCCCCAGGCCTGTGCCGCCATGTTCATTGCTGACCTGTGCGCTGCCCTGGCGGAATTTCTCAAAAATCAGCTCGTGCAAATGTTCCGGGATTCCGGGGCCGGTGTCGATCACGTGGAAGCGCAGTTGCGCGCCTTGCGGCTCCACCTCCAGCCGGACTTCGCCTTGCTCGGTGAACTTGAGCGCATTGGACAGCAAGTTGTTCAGAATCTGCTTGAGCCGCAGGCCGTCGCAAATGAGCATTTCCGGGGTCTCGTCGGGGACCGAAACGGCCAGTGCCAGCCCTTTCTGTGCCGCTGAGATGGCAAAGAAATCGGCGGTGTTTTGTACAAGTTCGCGAACAGGGTGGGGCGCGAGCACGATGGGCATGGCTCCCGCCTCGACTTTGGCAAGGTCCAGGATCTCGGTCAAAAGCGTATTGAGATGGTCTGCCGCCTGGCGAATGAGCGTGGCAGCTTCGCGGAAAGAGGGTTCTTTGAGCCGCAGCTCCATCAGTTCCGCGAAACCGCGAATGCTGGTCAGTGGTGTGCGCAGCTCATGCGATACGGCGGTCATGAATTCGCTTTTGGCCTGGCTGGCGGATTGGGCTTGTGCTTCGCTCACCGCCAATGCGGCGTGCGATTCTTCAAGTCGGCGAACGCCGCGCAGGAAGCCCACGCCACTGGCCACGATGGCAACCCCCAGCAACAGGGCCACCACCAGAGTGACGTTGCGCATGCCGCGCCATTCCTCCAGCGCGGCCTCTGTGGTGTTGGAAACCAGCATGTTGAGCGGGTATCCGGGCACGCGCCGAAACGCGGTGATTCTTTCCATGTTGTCCACTGCGCTCACGCGGGTGTAGGTGCCTTCGGGTTTGTTGACGTCCAGGAGAGGGTGGTCACTGGCCAGCTTGAGCACCTGGCCCATGCCGGTGGCTTGACCTCCAGAGACACGTGCGCGCAAGGTGTTGTCATCACCCAACAGCGTTACAGCTCCGCCGGGGCCCAAGTCCACATCGCTGAACACCGTTTCGAAGTAATCGGGGTTGACGGAGGCCACCACGACCCCGTGTAAGCGGCCCTTTGGGGAAACGATCGGGCGTGACAGCTGGAGTGTCCATTTACCCGAGACTTTGCCCAGCACGGGTTTGCCGACAAACAGGCCATTGCGCGTGAGCTGTTTGCGCAGGTCGGGGTTGCGCCCTGGCTCGAGGTGGATCTGGATGTGCTCGCGCTCCGAGAGATCCACGGGGCCGGTTTTTTGGCCATCAGGGTCCAGATTGCTGGCCACGAACCGGCCATCTGCTCCGACCAGTGACAACTGGGTCAGGATGTCTGGCACCAGCCCGGTTTCATTGGCCAGCCGCGTGAAGTCTGAGGGCTGGAGGCTGCCGTTGGCCACAGCATCGCGCATGCGCTGCGTGGCTAGGTCGATGGGATGCAGAACCCGCAGCGTTTGCTCTTGCAGCACTCGGGCCAGATTGGCGCTTTGGCGTTCCTGGGCGACCAAGGCATCTTGCCATTTGATGTAGAGGGCCAGGCCTATCAAGGCGCCCGTCACGATCAGTGCCATGGCGATGAAGCCGATGACCATGGCCTGCAGGCCTTTGGTGCGTGACGGATGTCTGCGGCCCGCCGGTGCATGGCCAGGGCGGTCGGCTTCTTGAGGCCGAGTGGCCGTGGCGGCTGATTCGAAGTGAATTCCCATAGATCAAGAGGATGCCACGTTATCGCCCCTCTGCGCAGAGGGATACAGTGGTTTTTGGCAGCGTGTGGGTTGGTTCAATGGGCAGCGAGGGCCCGCACCCTAACCAGCCAGGATCGGTGTGCAGAGCTCCACCAACGTACCGTCAGGGCACCGGACATACGACACGGTTTGACCCCAGGGCCGGGCCGCCGGAGCTGCCAGCTCGGTGGCACCGTGGCGCAACGCTTGTTCGTGGGCAGCGGGAACATCGGGGGTGACGAACGCGATTTCCATGCCCAGAGGCTTCTCGGACGAGTGCGCTGCCACATGACCACCTGGAAAATTGGCGTGGCCCAGGGCGTGGTCAGCGAAGGCCAAGGTGGTGGTGCCTGTGTCCAGCTCGCCATAGGTGCCCGACTCATGCAAAAACCGAGGAGAAAATCCAAAGGCACGCTCGAAAAAGGCGAGGGATGCGGCCACGTCGGGCACGTAGATGATGGTGTAGCCAAATTGCACGGGGAGCCTTGCGTGAGGAGATCGCCCCATTCTGCCTGACACCTGCTGGCGGTGAGCCGGGCCTCAGCGTCTTGTACGAAGGCGGCCCAAACGCCGCCAGCACGGCACTACAGCAGGGTCACCAATGCCACGATGGCGATGCCGAGCCCCAGATTGGTGGCCACCCAGGTTTTGATCTTCGCCATCCAGCGGCCTGCCTCGGGCCAGTTGCCTGCCTCTTTCGCAAGAACGAGCTGTTTGAAAAGCACCAGCCGGAGGTAGCCAAAAATGCCCGTCATCACCAAGCCAATGGCGACCATCAAGGCCCAGTCCAATGGCAGGGCAAACTGGCCGCCCGATTGAACCACCTGCCGTGCTGTGCGGCCCAGCATCCAGATACCTGATGCCAGCAGGGCGGCGATGGCCACGGTCACCGCCGTAAAGAAGCGCTGCAGCACACCGCACAGCAGTCCGATGCGCACGGGGGGCTCCAGCTGCTGGGCGGCAGGCCGCAGGCAGAAATGGGCAAAGAACATTCCACCCAGCCAGACCATGGAGGCCAGCACGTGGATGAGTTGGAGAAGGGAGTCGAGCATGTTGGTTCTTGGCGATGCCATGGTGAAGGGGGCTGGCAGGGCAGAATTTAGGCCATGGGCGCCCTCACATGAGCGATGGCCCCAACTGGCATCAGGACATCCATAAGGCGCCAAGCCAAGGAGGAAGCAATTTGCGCTTCAGTTCAGCGGCGAGGCGCCATGGCGTTCACCTAGGTTGCCTGGGTGCAAAAACGATTGGTTGCCCCCGCTACGCTTGGCTACGTACATCGCCTCATCGGCCCGGCTGAGCAAGGCGCTTTCATGCATTCCATGATCTGGGTACAACGCAATCCCAATGCTGGGCTGTATGCGCAGGACCGTGCCTTGCAGATCAAAAGGCTGCGAAAACGCCGACAGCATTTTCTGCGCCATGGGTTGTGGGGATTCGCCCAGGCGAATCCCCTCCAGCAGCACCACGAATTCATCGCCACCGAGCCGTGCCACCGTGTCGCAGCCGCGTACGGCTTCCATCAGGCGTTTGGCAACGCCTTGAAGCAGCAGGTCGCCCATCGCGTGCCCCAGGGTGTCGTTCACGTCCTTGAAGCGGTCCAGGTCAATGAAGAGCAGGGCAAGCTGCGTCTCCTCACGGTGGGCACGGGCCACGGCGATCTTGAGCCGGTCATAAAACAGCGCGCGGTTGGGCAGGCCGGTGAGCTGGTCGTACTGTGCCATGCGGTGCAGGCGCTCATGCAGTTGAACGCGTTCGACCACCATCTCAACTTGAGGAGCGACGAACACAAGCAATGCCTGGGCCGCCTCGACAGGGCGCTCTCGTGTGGACAGTCCCCGCAACGCCAACACGCCAAGGGGGCGGTCGCCTGAGGGCAGGGGGACGCCCAGCCAGTAATGGGGAGGGATCTCCGGGCCGCCGGATTCGGGCGCTGGCAGAGGCTGGAGCAGCGACGCGCCTTGTTCCAGAACCTGCTGGTACCAAGCCGTCTCGGATGCCTCGGCATCCAGCGCTTGTGGGGCGGGGGCCGTACCGTGTGCGTCGTACACCCGGTGAAATCCACCCTGTGGGGTGGTCAGCGCCACAGAAAACGCGAGGGTGTTGATGCGGGCAGCAAGGATGTGATGAATGCGCTCCAAAAGCACAGGCAAGCTGGAAGCTGCGTGCGCCGCAGCGGAAATGGCATACATCGTGGCGTGCATCGACTCCGTGCGCTTGCGCCGGGTGATGTCGTGGGCGACTGCCAGGCGCAGTTGGCTGTCGGGGAGCCAGCGTGCCGTCCAGAGGATGTCCACCAACGCACCATCTTTGCGGATGTAGCGATTTTCAAACTGCAGCTGCAAGCTGCCTTCCATGACACGGTTTGCCTGCTGCTCGGTGGCCTGGCGGTCTGCAGGGTGGACGAGATCGAACATCTTGAGACCCACAGCCTCTTCAGGGGTGTACCCAAAAATGCGTTCAAACGCAGGGCTCACGTAGACCACCTGGCTGTTGGCATCGACGATACAGACTGCGTCGAGCAAGAGATCCACAACGTTCTGGGCCGATATTCTTTGCATTGGCGTTTTCCCGTCTTGCTCAGTGGCTGCAAGCCGCCACAGTGGAGTCCATCCATTGCCTGCCGGGTTATCCAGGAAATGACGCCCCATTTTGCCGGTGGAATACCTTCCGTGAGTGCAACTCACACCTGTTGTGAAAAAAGACACGCCACATCAATATTTTCAAAAGAATCCTTTCGCTATGTTTTTGATAGCTGCTGGCGCTTTCTGAATAAGGGGTGGAGGCCTGTTTTAATGTATTTTGTGCGCCGCCCCAGCTACCTTGGGATCCAGCAGAATGGGTAGATGCCCGCTTTGACGGGTGAGGGCGTACAGGCCAGACTTGTCCAATCACCCAGATCAATATTCCCCCCGCACGGTTCTCCATGGTGTCCCTTCTATCGCACGGCCGTTATCGCCCCTGGTTGGCGGGCTGCGCCGTTGCGGTGGTGGGCTTCATCGTCAGCTATTGGGCGGTGCTTCAGCAACGTGAGTCTGTGGGAATCATCGAGCAGACGCGCTTTACCCACGAGGCCAAGGCGTTCACAGACGCGCTGGGGCAGCGCGTGGCAGCCAACACCGAGATCGTGTTCGGCTTGCACAGCCTTTTTTCCTTGAATCCATCGCTGGGGCGCGCTGACTTTGATCGGGTGGTGACAGAACTGGACGCAGCGCGGCGCTATCCCGGCGTGCGCAATCTGGCCTTCACCAAGCGCGTGGCGCGCGAGGACAAGGCCGCCTACGAAGAGTCGGTTCGCAACGATCTGTCCCTGGCGCCCGCGCACAGAGCCTCATTTGCGATCCGCCCCGCGGGCGAGCGGGACGAGTATTTCGTCGTGCACTACATCTGGCCGATGCGCAGCGATGCCGAGATGCTGGGGCTGGACATCAGCGCCCAGCCCGCCAACCTGGCCTCCATGCATTTCAGCCGGGACAGCGGCCGTCCGGTGGCGTCCGCCCCCTTCGACCTGATTCAAGAGCGCGACCATCGTACGGGCTTTGTCATTCGCATTCCGGTGTTCGGCCCGCCACAGCCAGGCAATGCGGCGCAGCGTCCGTTTCTCGGGGCGGTCGCGGTCACGCTCCGGGTGTATGACATGGTTCGCGCTTTGCAGTCACAGGGCTACCTGCAGGGGCTGTCGGTGGCGATTGAAGATGCCGGTTCTGTGCGTGTGCCGGCGCAAGAGGGTACTAGCCGCTCGTTGCTGGCGCCCACCGCCGATGCGCTTGCGGGTGCTCGGCCTTTGACCAGAGAGCTGGAAGTGCACAGCCGCCTGTGGCGACTGACTTTTCTGCCCACGCAGTCCCTGCTGTCGCCCTCAGAGCAGCGGCTTCCCTGGGTGGCGGGCGCGGCCGGCGGCATCGTTTCTGTGCTGCTCGGGTTGCTGACCGCCATGCTGGTGCGCCAGCGCACCATCGCCTTGGGCCAGGCCAAAGCATCGGACAACGCCCGCCGCCAAAGCGAGGAGCGTTTTCGCGCCTTGTTCAACCAGGCCGCCGTGGGTGTGGCCCAAGTCGATTCCCACACAGGGATCATCCAGCGCATCAACCAGCGGTACTGCGACATCATTGGATACTCGCCCGAAGAGCTTGAGGGCCGCAGCTTGCGCGAAATCAGCCACCCTGACGACCAGCCTGCGGGGTTCGCGCAAATGGAGCGACTCAAGGCTGGGGACATTGCAGAGTTTCGTATTGAGAAGCGCTATTTCCACAAAGACGGGCGCGAAGTGTGGGTGGACCTGACGGTAACACCCATGTGGTCGCAGGGAAGTGAGCCTGACTATCACATTGCCATGGTGCAAGACATCACCGCGCGCAAGCAGATGGAAGAAACGCTGCGCGGCAACGAGCAGCGGCTGTTGAACATCCTGCAGCGCTTGCCGGTGGGCCTGTGCCTGGTGCAGCGCGATGGGCGCATGAGTTTTCGCAACGAGCGATTTGTGGAGATCTGCGGTTACACCGAGGAAGACATCTCCACGGCAGAACAATGGTGGCTGAAGGCCTACCCAGATGTCGAGCTGCGCGCCCGCCACCGTGCGGCCTGGAGCAGTGCGCTGACGCAGGCCCGCAAGTCGGGTGGTGCCATCCAGGCAGCGGAATATTCCATCCAATGCCGGGATGGACAGCAGCGCACGGTCGAGATTGCGGGCGTGCTGGTGGGGAACGACCACCTGCTGACCATGGTGGACCTGAGCCAGCGCAAAGCCGCTGAAGAAGAGATTCGTTACCTCGCCTTCTACGACCCGCTGACGCGCCTGCCCAACCGGCGCCTGCTGATGGATCGCCTGCAACAGGCCCTGGCCACCAGTGCGCGGCACCAGCGCAGTGGTGCCTTGCTGCTGCTTGATCTGGACAACTTCAAGACCTTGAACGAAACCCAGGGCCACGACCGGGGAGACACGCTGCTGCTGCAGGTATCGCACCGCCTGCGCGCCTGCGTGCACGAAGACGATACCGTGGCCCGGCAAGGCGGGGACGAGTTTGTGGTGGTGCTGGAAGACCTGGGCGACACCCGCGAGGAAGCTGCCGCGCGCGCAGAAGAAGCCGCGCAGAAAATTCTGCTGGCACTGCGCGAGCCCTACACGCTGGGTGGCGAAACGCACCACAGCTCGCTCAGCATGGGCATCACCATCTTCAGCGGTATGCGTGAGACGGTGGATGAGTTGCTCAAACGGGCGGATTTGGCCATGTACCAGGCCAAGTCCGCTGGCCGGGATACCCTGCGCTTTTATGACCCCCAGATGCAGGCCGCCGTCAGTGAGCGGGCGGCGCTGGAGCTGGACATGCGCGCAGGCCTGGCGCAAGGGCAGTTTGAGCTGTACTACCAGCCCCAGGTGGACAACGACCGCATTACCGGCGCCGAGGCCCTGTTGCGCTGGCGGCATCCGCGCGATGGCTTTGTGTCACCCGCCCAGTTCATCCCGCTGGCGGAGGAGTCGGGCTTGATCCTGCCCATCGGTGAGTGGGCGCTGCAAGCCGCCTGCGAGCGACTGGCCCTGTGGGCGCAACAGCCCGCCCTGGCAGGGCTGACCCTGGCGGTGAACGTCAGCCCCCGCCAGTTTCACCAGAGCTGCTTTGTGCCGCAGGTGCTGGCGGCCTTGGCCCGAACGGGGGCAGAAGGCCGCCATCTCAAGCTGGAGATGACGGAAGGTTTGCTGCTGGCCGACGTGGAAGACACCATTGCCAAGATGTCCACGCTGCGCAGCTACGGGGTGGGCTTCTCGCTGGATGATTTCGGCACCGGCTATTCCTCGCTGGCCTACCTGAAGCGGTTGCCGCTGACCCAGCTCAAAATCGACCAGAGCTTTGTGCGCGACGTGCTGACGGATCCCAATGACGCCGCGATTGCCCGCACGGTGGTGGCACTGGCCAACAGCCTGGGGCTGAGTGTGATTGCCGAGGGCGTGGAGACTGAGGAGCAGCGCGCCTTCCTGGCCCGCAACCATTGCCACAGTTGGCAGGGCTACCTGCTGAGCAAGCCCATCCCTGCTGCAGATTTCGAACAACTGGTGCGCGACTACAACCAGGGCTGATGCCACGGGTAATGGCCGTTCGAGCAAGCGCTTGTGCAAGCGGTATGGCGTGTAGCGCCGTGGTGACGAATGAAGGTAGGGCTTGCGTCAGTTTGCCGCAAGTACGTTATGAATAATTATGAATTCAAAAATTGGAGCCAATAGTGCACGCGCTTTTTCCGGTGTGGGCCGTCTGCTGCGGGGTGCGCCTTGTGCCTTGGGCCCGGATCGTGAGATGAAGGAGACAAACCAATGACCCGCTACGCTGACTTTTACCGCCACTCCATCGACAACCGCGATGCCTTCTGGGGCGAGCAGGCGGCGCTCATTGAATGGAACACCCCGCCCCAGCAGATCTGCGACTACAGCAACCCGCCGTTTGCCAAGTGGTTTGTGGGCGGCACCACCAACCTGTGCCACAACGCGGTAGACCGGCATCTCAAGACCCGGGCCGATCAGCCAGCACTGGTTGCCATCTCCACCGAAACAGACACTGAGCGCAGCTACAGCTACGCAGAATTGCACGCAGAAGTGCAGCGCATGGCCGCCACCTTGCAGGGCCTGGGCGTGAAGAAGGGCGACCGGGTTCTGATCTACATGCCCATGATTGCCGAGGCCGCTTTTGCCATGCTGGCGTGCGTGCGCATCGGAGCCTTGCATTCGGTGGTGTTTGGCGGCTTCGCCTCGGGCTCGCTGGCGTCCCGCATTGAAGACGCAGAGCCCGTGGCGGTGGTCAGTGCCGATGCCGGTTCGCGCGGCGGCAAGGTGGTGCCGTACAAGCCCCTGCTGGACGAAGCCATTGCCCTGTCGGCCCACAAGCCTGCCGCTGTGTTGATGGTCAACCGGGGGCTCGCCCCCATGGACTGGCAAGCCGGGCGCGACCACGACTGGGCCAGCCTGCGCGAACAACATTTGAACGCCAGCGTGCCTTGCGAATGGGTGGAGTCCACGCACCCCAGCTACACGCTGTACACCAGCGGCACCACCGGCAAGCCCAAGGGTGTGCAGCGCGACACCGGCGGCTATACCGTGGCGCTGGCCGCCAGCATGAAGCATATTTTTGATGCGCAGGCCGGCCAGACCTACTTCGCCACCAGCGACATCGGCTGGGTGGTGGGGCACAGCTACATCATCTACGGCCCGCTCATCGCGGGCATGGCCACCATCATGTACGAAGGCCTGCCCACTCGCCCTGACGCTGGGGTGTGGTGGAGCATTGTGGAAAAGTACAAGGTCACGCACATGTTCTCGGCCCCCACGGCTGTGCGTGTGCTCAAGAAGCAAGACCCCAGCTGGCTCAAGAAATACGATGTCTCCAGTCTCAAGGCCCTGTGGCTGGCGGGAGAGCCCTTGGACGAACCCACAGCGCAATGGATCAGCGACGCGCTGGCCGTGCCCATCATCGACAACTACTGGCAGACCGAAACCGGCTGGCCTATTTTGACCCTGGCCAACGGTGTGGAGCAGCAAACCACGCGCTTTGGCAGCCCTGGCAAGGCCATGTACGGCTATGCGGTGAAGATCGTGGACGAGTCCACTGGCGACGAGCTGACCGGCCCCAACCAGAAGGGCGTGGTGGGCATTGAAGGCCCGCTGCCACCCGGTTGCATGCAGACCGTGTGGCGCGATGACGCACGCTTCGTCAACACCTACTGGAAGAGCATCCCCGGTCGCTTGCTGTACAGCACGTTTGACTGGGGGATTCGTGACGCTGACGGCTACCACTTCATCCTGGGCCGTACGGATGACGTGATCAACGTTGCTGGCCACCGCCTGGGCACCCGCGAAATCGAGGAGAGCATTGCATCGCACCCCAACATTGCCGAGGTGGCGGTGGTGGGCGTGGCCGACCAGCTCAAGGGCCAGGTGGCCATGGCCTTTGCCGTGGCCAAGGATGCCTCGGGGCTCGATTCTGACGCGGCCCGCCTGAAGCTGGAAGGCGAGGTCATGAAGCAGGTAGACCACCAGCTGGGCGCCGTGGCCCGGCCATCACGCGTGTATTTTGTGAACGTGCTGCCCAAGACCCGCAGCGGCAAGCTGCTGCGCCGTGCGCTGCAGGCCGTGGCCGAGCGCCGCGACCCGGGGGATCTGACCACGATGGACGACCCCGCTGCCCTGGAACAGGTGAAGGATCTGGTAGGTTGAATCGGCGACCTGGCACGGCGCCCAGAGCGCTGTGCTCAATCGGCCCATTCACTGCGGTGGCCTGGCGACAAAGGCTTGTTTGCCGTGCCGTTCAAACCCTGACTGCTCGTAAAAGCGCAGGGTGTTTTCGTCTTTCCGGCCAGTCATCAGCATGACTTTGTAGCAGCGCGCGTGCCAGGCATGGGCAAGGGCGTGCCGCAGCAGCGCACGCCCCCAGCCCTGACCCCTGTGGGCTGATTGCGTCACCACGTTTTCAATGACGCCGAAAGGGCGGCATGCGCGCGTCAGATTCGGGATGATGGTGAGCGTGCAAGACGAGATCAAGTGGCCCCCATCCCATCCGCCAAAGTATTGAATGCGCGGGTTGGCCAGCGCTTCTGCCCACACGGCTTGTACCTCGGGGGCAGCGGGGAGCGGATCGTCGTGTTCGTGCAGGTGGGTGTAGAGCACGAGCAGAGGAGCCAGGTCGTCTGCGCGCAGTTCGCGGATGTTCAAAACCAGTCTCCCGGGTTTGCTATCTATTTGTTTGCTATTAAATCAATAGCTGCTACCGCTTACGGGGTGTGCGTTAGGTCGCTATTTTGGCTGGATTCAAACCGACCGGTTGCGATGCCATCCCGCAGGTGGCTGCCAGGTGCGCGTCCATCCCACAAAGTCTTCAAGCAGCATGGGTTTGCCGATGCAATAGCCCTGGGCCTGGGGGCAGCCCAGTTGCAGCAGCATCTGGCCTTGCTCGATGGTCTCCACCCCTTCTGCAATGACACGGTAGCCAAACGAGCGGGCCAGCCCAATCACGCCCTGGACGATGGCCAGGTCTCCGGGGTCGTTCATCATGCCGTGCACAAAGCTCTGGTCGATCTTGAGCGTGTCCATGGGCAAGCGCCGCAGGTACGTCAATGACGAGTAGCCGGTGCCAAAGTCGTCCAGCGACACCGCCACACCCAAGGCCCGCAGAGATTCGAGCGTGCCGGTCACGGCGTGCAGGTCATACAGGGCCGCGCTTTCGGTGATTTCAATCTCCACCATGTGCCCCGGCACGCCTGGGTGGCGCTGCAGGCACTGCGCCACCCAGGTGGCAAAGTCGTTTTGCTGCAACTGCTGGGCGCCCACGTTGATGCTCATGGGCAGCTCAATGCCCAGCGCTTGCAGCTTTTCAAGCTTGTGCAGGGCGGCTTCGATGACCCACTGGCCGAAAACAATTTCCAGTTCGGTGCCCTCGATGAGCGGCAAGAACTCGCCGGGGGCCAGCACGCCGCGCTCGGGGTGCCGCCAGCGTACCAGCGCCTCGGCACCCACCACGGTGCCCATGCGCATGTCCACCTTGGGCTGCAGGTACAGGTTGAACTGTTCTTCGTCCAGTGCGTTGCGCATGCGCTGGGCCTGCTCGCGCAGCAGCTGCACTGCCCGGTCCTGCACGGCATCGAACAGGTGAAAGCGGTTGCGCCCTGCCTGTTTGGCTGCGTACATGGCCTGGTCGGCATGGCGCAGCAGGGTGTCGGCATCGGCGTCGTCTGACGGGAACAGGGTGTAGCCAATGCTGGCGGTGACCACCACGCGTTCGGAATCCAGCGGGTAGGGGGCGGCCACGCTTTCCATCACGCGGTGCAAACGGGTTTCGCAGTCGGCGCGTGATTCGAGGGCGGGGAGCAGGAGCACGAACTCATCACCCCCCAGGCGGGCCACGCAGTCGTCCGTGCGCAGCGCACGCGACAGACGTCCGGCCACGGCCATGAGCAGGCGGTCGCCCGCACCGTGGCCAAAGCGGTCGTTGACGGGCTTGAATCCATCCAGATCCAGGTAGGCGACCCCCAGCAGCGTTCCATGCTGGCGGGCGCGCACCATGGCCTCTTGCAGCCTGCGCGCCAGCAATACGCGGTTGGGCAGGCCGGTCAGTGCGTCAAAGTGGGCCAGCTTTTGCAGCAGCACCTCCTGCTCGCGCTGTGGCGTCACGTCAATGGCCACCCCCAGCATGCGCTGCGGGGTGCCCCGTGCATCAAAGCTCACGATCTTGCCCAGGTTGCGCACCCAGCGGGGCTTGTCGCTGCCCGTGCCTTCCAGGCACCAGGTGGCATCAAACGGTGTGGCCGGGTGGGCAGCGTGGCGCGCGATTTCGGCCGTGATGCGGTCCACATCGTCTGCCGAAACGGTCTGCGTCCAGCCCAGGGGCTCTGTGCTGGCAGCAGGGCCGCTGTTGCCCAGCAGGACACGCCAGCGGCTGTCGCCGGTCACGGTGCCGGCTTGCAAGTCCCAGTCCCACAGGCCCAGCGATGCGGCCGAGATGGTGAGCGAGAGCAGTTCCTCGCGCTCGCGGATTTTCTCTTCGTTGCGCTTGCGGTCGGTGATGTCCTGGACTGAGAACATCCAGCAGGGCTCGCCGTCAAAGTCCGTCATGCGCATCGACTGCAACACCGTGCGTGGGGGGGCATTTCGGGGGTGGATGGTGACCTCGTAGCCGTTAAGCTGGCTGGTGAGTGCGGCCGCCCGGATGAGGTTCTCGCGATCGGCCGGGGTAAACACGCCCAATTCAACCGAGGTGCGCCCCAGGGCCTCGCTGCGGGGAATGCCGAGCAACTTTTCCCAGGCCGGGTTGACCTCTACATACTGCCCATCGCTGCAGCGCGACAGCCCCATGGGGAAGGGCATGAGCTGGAAGATGCGGGAGAAGCGCTCTTCCGACTGGCTCAAGCGCAGGCGCGCGCGTCGGGCTTCGTCAATGTCCTGTGTCACGCCCCGCAGCCGGACGACCTTGCCATGCTCCAGCACCGCCTCGCAGCGGGCCCTGATCCAGAGCCTGCGGCCATCGGCGCGCAGGATTTCCAAGTCCATGCTCTGCTCCTGACGATGGTCGATGCAGTCGTGGAGCTTCTGGCGCAACTCGGCCTGGTATTCGGGGGCCACGTACTGCGCGATGTAGTTTTCTGGCAGTGGGGTTTCCGCGGGCAGACCGTGGATCTCGAAGCACATGTCTGACCAGTACAGCAGCCCCTTGGTCAGGTCGTGCTCCCAGGCGCCCAGCCTTGCCAGGCGGCCAGCTTGCTGCAGCAGGCCGTTGCGGGTTTGGAGTTCCTCGCTGATGCGCTCGGCTTCCGTCATGTCGTGGAAGACGAACACAAAGCCTTCTTGCCCGTTGATGTGCACGGGCCGAGCCGAGGTGAGCCCCGACACGGTGCTGCCATCCTGGCGCCGCGCACGCATGGGCAACTGGTGCGCCTGCCCGTTGCGCAGCACCGCGTGCAGCAGCCGGGTGTGTTCGTGCGGGGTGGCCCACAGGTTCAGCTCTTGCGAAGTGCGGCCCAGCACCTCATGGCGCGGCAGGCCCAGCAGGGTGCACAAGGCGGGGTTGGCTTCCAGCAGGCGCCCGTCATTGATGCTGGCAATGCCAGCGGGGTCGGGCAGGGTGAGGTAGATGGTGCTCGACTTGGCCTCGGAAGCGCGCAGCGCGTCCTCCACTTCGTGGTGGGCGGTAATGTCCACATCCATGCCGGCCAGCCGCACGGGGCGGCCTTGGGCGTCGCGCTCGGCCACCGTGCCGCGCGACATGATCCAGCGCCACTGCCCGGCGTTGTTTTTGACACGAAACTCGGCTTCGTACGAGTCCTCCAGCCCCATGCGCGCGCGGGCGAGGTGGCTGGCCGTGCGTTCAGCATCGGCCGGGTGTCGCCGGGCAAACCAGCGCTCCCACAAGTCAGGGGCACTGGTGTCGTCGATGCCAAATGCGTTGTAGAAATGCCCCTCGCAGCGAAATTCCTTGCGCTGCACCAGCCATTCCCAGCGCCCGCCGTTGAGCGAATCGAGGGTGAGGCGCAGTTGCTCCTCCCGCTGGGCCAGGGCTTCGTGGGCCTCACGCAGGGCCTGCATGGCGTGCACGCGCCCTGCCAGCAGCTGCCGGCCCGTGCCCAGCAGCAAAATGCCCGCCCCGTGGTACCAGGGCAGCCGCACCAAAGCATCTTGCAGGGACGAGGGCGCAGGGGCGGCGCCACTGACCACCAGGCAGGCGTAAGTGACGGGTGGCAGCAGGGCTGCCAGCACCAGCATGCTGATCCACAGGCGCGCGGGGCGGTCGTCTCGCTGCGCATGCCAACGTGTGGCAGCGCCCGCCAGGCATGCACCTGCCAGCACGCTGATCGCAGCGCCCCAGTGCGGCTGGGGGATGGCGAGCTGGGCCGCGAGCGCGATGGCGGCGGAAACCAGGGCCGCCAAGGGCCCGAAGTACAGCCCCAAAAAGGCCGTGGCCGTGGGGTGCACCACCACCGCCATACCGTCTGGCCCAGAGCGCAAGCTCAGCAGCACCAGCGCAGACACCCCACCACCGACCAGACCCGCAATCAGCTGGCTGCGCCGGCTGGGGCGCAGCAACTCAACTGGCTCCAGCCAAGCCAGTGTGATGACAACAAGGACGAGCAGGCCGCCAGCCAGCAGCAAAAGAGAAATCATGAAACCGGTGGGCGTAGCCGGGCGTTGAAACCATCCCCTGTCCTTGATTCGCGGCCCTGACCCCAAGCTCCCGCAGGGTAAAGCGCAGGCGGCAACAGGGCCTGTTCAAAAGTGTGGAGGGGATGCACAAGAGCCAGAGCGGGAAGGGAGCAGAGGCGCATTGGACAGCCCATGGCCTGAACTATTGCAGGGCGCTGCCGCGCAAAAAAGTGCCTTGCAAGGCGCTGAACCGCATGGCGGCAGCGACACGGGGCGCCTGGGCGCTTCTCCAACAAGGCTTCAAACAGGTTCTGGGCACCATCCTCCGAGTTTAGGCGCTCTCCACCCGTTTGGACCGGGGCCACAGCCTTGTGACAAGCCCGGTTGACAAGAGCGTTCCGCCCACGATGACCACCGCGCAGCCCAGCATCCACGGGGTCACGGCTTCGTTCAGGAACAGGCTGCCGTACAGCACGGCAAACAGCGGCGTGATGAAGGTGACGGCCAGGGCGCGGCTGGGGCCAGCGCGTTCAATCAGACGAAAGTACAGGATGTAGGCCAGGGCGGTGCACAGCAGGGCAATGGCCCCGATGGCGGCCCAGGCCCGCAGCCCTGGCGTGTGTGCTGGCCAGAACCACACGGTGGGCAGTGCCAGCGCCAGCGCTGCGCCCAACTGGCTGCCGGTGGCGGTGGCAATCGGCGGGATACCCATGAGCCTGCGCCGCGCATAGCTGGCCGCAATGCCGTAGCAGCACGAGGCTGCCAGGCACGCCGCAATGGCCCAGCCCGCTTGGTCCGACTTGACGCCCACGCCCGCGGGTGCCCGCCACGCCAAAAGCGCCACGCCCACAAAACCCAGCGCCAGGCCCAGCCAGCGCAAGCGGTTGATGCGGTCGCCCAGCCACAGCCAGGCCACCAGCGCGCCAAACAGCGGCACCGTGGCGTTCAGGATCGACGTGAGCCCGGTGGCGATGTGCATGACCGCCCAGGAAAACAAGGCGAACGGAATGGCCGAGTTGACCACCCCCGCCAGCAAGATGGGGCGCCAGTGCTGGCGCAGCGCGGGCCACTGCCCCTGGCGCAGCAGCACGGGCCACAGCAGCGCCGTGGCCAGCGCCACCCGCAGGCCCGCCGTGGCGATGGGGCCAAACTCTGCGGCCCCCATGCGCATGAAGAGAAAGGAGGCGCCCCACAAAGAGGCCAGAAAAACGAATTCGCCCAACCATGAAGACATGGGCGCCTGGGATGTCACTGTCACGCGGGGTGCTTTCTGTGCGGTGGAAGGCCAGCGGGGTGGCTGAGCCCGTTGTGGAGTGGGCCCAGGCACATGCCGCTTTCGCCCTCAGCGGGGCGAGCCCTGCATTGTCGTGGTTTGCAGGGCGTCTTGTGGGGCTCAAAAGGCGGCTGTCGGTGCGAGTGGCTTTCAAGCCATACCTTGTTCCAGCGCCAGCAGGGCTGCCTTGCGCGGCAGGCCACCGGCGTAGCCCGTCAGGCTGCCGTCGCTGCCCAGCACCCGGTGGCAGGGCACCACCACGCTGATGGGGTTGCGCCCCACGGCTGCAGCCACGGCACGCACGGCGCTGGGGCGGCCCAGGGACTGGCTCAGCGCCGCATACGTGGTGGTGTGCCCGCACGGCAACGCCAGCAGAGCCTGCCACACGGCTTGCTGAAAGGCGGTGCCGGCCGACAGGTCCAGCGGCAAATCAAACCCCCTGCGTTGGCCTTGCAGGTACTGCTGCAATTGGGCTGCGGCTTGCTGCAAGGTGGGGTGCTGCGGCGCGGGTGCCCAGGCAGGCTGGCCGAGCAGGGCGGGCGGAAAGTGCTTTTGCCCCTCAAACCACAAGCCCGCCAGGCCCTGCGCAGTGGCGGCCAACCAGACGGGGCCCTGAGAGGTGGTGATGCGGGTCTGGACGGTGTCAGGTGTGTATTTCATAAAAATATGAATCAAAAAGGCATCGAGGCCAATGGCAGTAAGCGCCACCAGCTATTGATTTGATAGCGCTTGCGATGCTGGCTGGGGATGTTCGGCCGCGGGCGCGGTTCCTTCCAGGGTGGCCCACGCGCGCACCACGGCGTAGCTGCGCCAGGGTTGCCAGCGCATAGACGCCTCGGTAGCAGCCTTGGCTGGCTGCTTTTGGCCTTGCACGCCCAATGCCTTGTGCAACGCCACATCGCCAGCCACGAAGGCATCGGGCCAGCGCAGCACCCGCATGGCGATGTACTGCGCAGTCCAGTCGCCAATGCCGGGCAAGGCGCGCAGGGCCTGGGTGGTGGCCAGCACATCGGCGCTGCCGTCCAGCACCAGGTGGCCTTCGTCCACCGCGCGGGCCAGGGCCACGATGGCCGCCTGGCGTTGGCGCACGATGCCCAGTTGCCCCAGCGCGTCGCCCTCGGCCCGCGCCAGCACAGCGGCCGCGGGAAACAGCCGCTGCAGCTGGGGCCAGGGGGTGTCGATGGGCTCGCCAAAGCGCTCCACCAGCCGCTGGCCCAGCGTGCGGGCAGCGGCCACGGCGATCTGCTGGCCCAGCACGGCGCGCACGGCCAGCTCTAGCCCATCCCAGGCGCCGGGCACGCGCAGGCCGTCGCCGTGCGGAAAGTCGCCGTGCAGCACGGCGTTGATGGCGCCGGGGTCGGCGTCCAGGTCCAGCAGGCCGCGCACGCGCCGTATCACGGCGGGCAGCGCGGGGTAAAGGCTGTCGCTGGTTTGCAGCAGCACCTGGTGGCGGGGCAGGTCGAATTGCGCCTGCACCCAGCCGGTCAACACGCGCGAGCCTGCCGCTTCGTGGACTGTGAGCCGCACGGTGCGGCGCAGGCAGGGTGCCGCGCCATCGGCCTGGGCCCATTCCACCCCGGCAAACTGCCGCTTGGCAAAGAAGGCCAGCAGGGCCTGTGCATCCAGCGGGGGGCGGTAAGCCAGGCGCAGTGTGCCGGTGGCACCCTCGCCAGCCACCGCGCCGCTGCGCCGCAGGGCCATGGGGCTCAAGCCGTAGTGCTGGGCAAACGCGGCGTTGAAGCGGCGTACGCTGCCAAAGCCACTGGCCAGCGCCACCTCGGTGACGGGCAAGGGGGTGTCGGTCAGCAACTGCTTGGCCGTCAGCAACCGGCGGGTTTGCAGGTATTGCAGGGGCGATAAGCCCAGTTGCGCCTCAAACAGGCGCCGCAGGTGCCGGTCGCTCACGCCTAGCCGTTCGGCCAGGGGGAGGGCGCCTTGCAGGGCATCGGGGGCATCCAGCAGGCGCAGGGCGTGCTGCACCAGCAAATGCCCGGCATCTTGTGTGGACCAGTTGAGCGAGGCTGGTGACACCTCGGGCCTGCACCGCAGGCAGGGCCTGAAACCGGCTTTTTCCGCCTGGGCCGCTAGGTCAAAGAAGCGGCAGTTCTCGCGCTTGGGCGTGCGCACGGCGCACACCGGGCGGCAGTAGATGCCCGTGGAAGTGACGCCTGTGAAAAAGCGCCCGTCAAACCGTGCATCGCGTGCGCACAAGGCCATGTAGCGGCCTTCGTCCTGCTCGGTGGGCGGGGCAGCGTCGGTGCGGGCAAAGTGGGGCGCGGTCATGGGGCCATCATAGGCCGCAGGTGCGCAAGCACTGGCTGTTTTCGGACATGTGCCTTGGGCGCTACGGGCGGGGGATTCGCAGGGGCTGGTGGGCGCACCGGCGGCTTTCAGGGACGGGCACTTGCGCCGCGCACCTACAATCCAGCGGTCTTTTGCCGGGCATCATGGCCGCCCAGCTTCCGGGGCCGGCTTGATCGGTCAGGCCCTGGTTTCCCCGAACTTTTTCCTTGAAAGGCCCTTACGTGCAAACAACGCCCGCCATCTTCAAAGCCTATGACATTCGCGGCATCGTGCCCTCTACCCTGAACGAATCGGTGGCCCTGGGCCTGGGCCGGGCGTTTGGCACGGCGGCCCGTGCGCAGGGCGAGCGGGTGGTGGCGGTGGGGCGCGACGGGCGGCTGTCTGGCCCCGGCTTGGCTGCAGCCCTCATCCAGGGCCTGGTGGAGGCGGGCCTGGAAGTGATCGACGTGGGTATGGTCACCACGCCCATGCTGTACTTCGCGGCGCACACGCTGTGCACCAGCGGCATCCAGGTCACGGGCAGCCACAACCCTAAGGACTACAACGGCTTCAAGATGGTGCTGGCAGGCCGCGCTATCTATGGCGAGGAAATCCAGGCCCTGCGCCGCACCATGGAAGAAGAAAGCTGGCAACTGCAGCCTGGCGGCAGCGTGCGCCAGGCCGATGTGCTGAGTGCCTACCGCGAGCGCATCGTGGGCGACGTGAAACTGGCCCGCCCCATGAAGGTGGTGGTGGACTGCGGCAACGGCATTGCGGGTGCATCGGCCCCGGCCATCTTCCGCGCGCTGGGTTGCGAGGTGATTGAGCTGTTCTCGGAGGTGGATGGCAATTTCCCCAACCACCACCCCGACCCGAGCAAGCCAGAAAACCTGCGCGACCTGATCGCCGCCTTGCAGGCCAGCGATGCGGAACTGGGCCTGGCGTTTGACGGCGACGGCGACCGGCTGGGCATCGTCACGAAGGACGGCACCAACATCTTCCCCGACCGCCAGATGATGCTGTTTGCGCAAGACGTGCTCTCGCGCGTGCCCGGCGGTGAGATCGTTTTTGACGTGAAGTGCACCCAGCGCCTGGCGCCCGCCATTGCCCAGGCGGGTGGTGTGCCGGTGATGTTCAAGACCGGCCATTCGCTCATCAAGGCCCGCATGAAGGAAACCCACTCGCCGCTGGGTGGCGAGATGAGCGGGCACATTTTCTTCAAGGAACGCTGGTTCGGTTTTGACGATGGCACCTACGCAGGCTGCCGGCTGCTCGAAATCCTGAGCCGCAGCGCAGACCCCAGCGCCGTGCTCAACGCTCTGCCCACCAGCCACTCAACACCCGAACTGAATGTGACCTGCGCCGAGGGCGAGCCGCACCGCCTCACGGCCGAGCTGCAAGCCCTGGCGACCAGCGCCTTTGCCGCACCTGCGCAGATCAACACCATTGACGGCCTGCGTGTGGATTGGCCCGATGGTTTCGGCCTGATCCGCGCCAGCAACACCACGCCCGTGCTGGTGCTGCGTTTCGAAGGCCATACGCCCGAAGCGCTGCACCGCATCGAGGCGGCCATGCTGGCCCTGCTGGAGAAGGTCAAGCCCGGTGCACAGATTGGCGCCGCCAGCCATTGACCTCGGATGGGTTTCGTCTGCATACGGACGAGGCCACTCCGTGCGCCTTTTGCGTATGAACTTCCTCTTTTCCCCGTCCCGGCCCAGCCGAGGATTTGCCCGGCGTTGGCTTTGGGTGCGTGAGGCCGTTGCACCATGAGCTTTGCGCGCGCGTTGTACAGCGCCATTACCTGGGGAGCCCAGCCCTTGCTGCGCCGCAAGTTGCGCCGCCGCGCGCGTGCGGAGCCCGGGTACGCCGTGGCCGTGCACGAGCGCTTTGGCCGCTATGCCCAGCCCCTGGACAGCCTGGTCGGGCACAGCGGCATGGATGCGCTGGGGCGCTTTGTGTGGATTCATGCGGTGTCTCTGGGCGAAACGCGGGCGGCAGCCATCCTGCTGCGCGAGTTGCGTGCGCAACTGCCGGGCATGCGCCTGCTGCTCACCCACGGTACGGCCACGGGCCGGGCCGAGGGCGAAAAGCTATTGCAGCCTGGCGATGTGCAGGTATGGCTGCCGTGGGACACGCCCGGCGCCGTGGCGCGTTTTCTGCGCCAGTTTCGCCCCGCCATTGGCGTGCTGATGGAGACGGAGGTCTGGCCGAATCTGATCGCTGCATGCCAGCGCCGGGGCGTGCCCCTGGTGTTGGCCAACGCCCGCTTGAACGACAAGTCTTGGCGCGGCGCGCGGCGGCTGGCCCCTTTGGCGCTGCCGGCCTACCGGGCGCTGACGGCCGTGTGGGCACAGTCGCAGGCCGATGCCGAGCGGCTGCAAGACCTGGGTGCGCCGGTGCGCGGGGTGTTTGGCAACCTGAAATTTGACGTGGTACCCGAGCCGGCGCAGATCGAGATGGGCCAGCGCTGGCGCATGCTCGCGGGCCGCCCGGTCGTCATGCTGGCCAGCAGCCGCGAGGGTGAGGAAGCCATGTGGCTTGAGTTTTTCAAGTCAAAACGCCCTGTAGGCCAATCAGATCAAGCGCAGGCTGCTTCGAAAAACATAGCAAATATTTCGCTTCCAGAGGTTCAATGGCTGATCGTTCCCCGCCACCCCAACCGGTTTGACGAAGTGGCGCGGCTGCTGCAGGACGCTGGCCTGCGTGTGGCCCGGCGCAGTGCCTGGCAGGGGGATGTGCCCGTGGCTGCAGACGTGTGGCTGGGCGATTCGATTGGTGAGATGGCCGCCTATTACACGCTGGCCGATGTGGTGCTGCTGGGCGGCAGTTTTGCCCCCCTGGGCGGGCAAAACCTGATCGAGGCGGCCGCTTGCGGCTGCCCGGTGGTGGTGGGGCCGCACACCTTCAACTTCGCCGAAGCGACGGAACTGGCCTGTGAAGCAGGTGCCGCCTGGCGCACCCCTGGGCTGCCTGCTGCGGTAGACAAGGCGCTGGCCCTGGTGCAGCACCCGCACGACCTGGAGAAAGCCCGCGCCGCCGCCACTGCCTTTGCCCAGGCCCACCGGGGTGCTGCGCGCGCCACGGCCCGCCAGGTGGCTGACCTGCTGGGCGTTGCAGCTTGATCGGCCAAAGACTGAAGGCTGCTGGAGGTGCTGCGGCCGCACCGCCGTGCCAGCCTTGACACGCCAACGCAGGTAAGTTGGGCCCCCTCAGTGCGCCGCAGTACCTAAGCGGTCGCCCAACGGTGCGCTTCTGGGGCGGGTGGAGTGGTCTGCAGCATGGTGGCGATGGCAGCCCAGATGGGCTCGCCCGACAAAACAGACGCCCCCAATTCCGTGGTGGGCAGGCGCGCCTCGGCCGCGAGGGCGGCGAAATGCTGCGAAAGGTCATCACTGAGCCTGGAGTTCACCAGCAGCACCTGGGGTATGGAGTACAGCATCGCCGGATGCCGCATGGCGTGCTCGACCAGCTACAAGTCTTTGCTGGCGGCGTGGTTGCGGGTGAGCAGCACGGCCACTTCCACCTTGCTGAGCAGGGGGTATGACAAGGTGGAGTCCAGCAGATCCAGGGTGATGCCCACCATGCGCACCGCGCCCAGCGGGCCTGCCTCCACATCGACGTAATCGATGGGGAACATGTCTACCTCCCTCCCGGTGCTGGAGGCCTTGAGGGTTTGCGGATGACCGCGAAAGCGGGTTGCCACCTGGCTGAAGATGGGGTTGAACCAGAGCAGCGAACTGCTGAACACCGCCACCTGCCGAACTTTGCGGCGCGGCTGCGCTGGCGCGCTGGGCTCGTTGGGGGCCGGCAGTGCCGTGCTGGGCATGAGGAAGTACCGAAACAGGTCCGGTATGGCCGCCATGGAATCCTGTGCGATGAACTGGTGCAAGCGCGCCAGCCGCTGCTGCATGTTTGTGGCGGGGGCAGGGCGCTCGACCACATTGGCGCTCCACTGGGCATAGCGTTGTCGCTTGATGGCCAGCGACAGCAGCACGGTGGGGGACGTGCTGCCCCAAAAGCCGCCAATGTGGTGCACCAGGCTTTGCACCGCAGACCGTTCACCTTCCACCAGATGCAGGTAGTACCCATCAGCCAATGCCAGCAACCCGGTCAGGCCGTGGCTTTGTGCAAGCGCTCTAGCCGACTGGATCAAGTTGCTCAGGGCCTCTGGCTGCGCAGCATCCGGTGGAACCTGGCCGTAGTAGCACACCAGGTAGAAAGGGTTCTTTGCCATGGATGCGAGGTGTTTTTACGTAACAATTCCTCGGCGATTATGGGGGCCAAAGGCCCATGCAGGCCATAGGGGCTGTTAACAGTGTTTTCCCGGCCCAGCCCGCTGCCGTGGCGGCAGGGCTGCCCGCTCAGGGCTGCTTGGCGGGGGCTAGCAGGCTGTTGATGCGCTGCACGTCTTCCAGGCCCAGTGTGCCTGCCGCCTGACGCAGCTTGAGTGTGCCCAGCAGCACGTTGTAGCGGGCCTGGGCGAGGTCGCGCTTAGTCTGGTAGAGCTGGCTCTGAGCATTGAGCACGTCAATGTTGATGCGCACGCCCACTTGGTAGCCGAGCTTGTTGGCATCGAGCGCACTCTGGCTGGAGGCTTCGGCCGCTTCCAGCGCCTGCACCTGGCCTTGGCCAGACTGCACGCCGAAGAAGGCCGAGCGTGTGGCCTGGGCCACATTGCGGCGGGCGGTTTCCAAGTCGGCTTCGGCCTTGGTTTCCAGCGCCAGGGTTTCCTTCACGCGGTTTTGCACTGCAAAACCGGCAAACAGCGGCAGGTTGAGCGCAACGCCGATGCTGGCCACGTTGGTACGGCTGTTCACGCCGGGGGCGGTCAGGGTGCCATTGGGGTTGCGCGTGATGTTGTAGCCAGCCTGCAGGTCCACCGTGGGGCGGTGGCCGGTTTCGGCCTTTTTGGTTTCCAGGCGCGCAATGTCGAGTGCGATGGCGGCCTGCCGCACGCCGGGCTGCTGTGCCCGAGCGGTCTCGACCCAGTAATCCACGTTGGCTGGCTCGACCCGGGGCAGGGGCACAGGCTGGGCCAGTGGCACGGGCTGCGCGTTGGTCACGCCCACCAGTTGGTCGAGCGCCAGTTTTTTCACGCGCAGGTCGTTTTCAGCCGCAATTTCTTGCGCAATCACCAGGTCGTAGCGGGCCTGGGCTTCGCGTGAGTCGGTCACGGTGGAGGTGCCCACCTCGAAGTTGCGCTTGGCCGCGGCCAGTTGTTCAGACACTGCGGCTTTCTGGGCCTGCACGAAGGTCAGCGTGTCTTGCGCGGCCAGCACATCAAAGTAGGCCTGGCTTACGCGCACCAGCAGGTCCTGGGTGGCCGCGTCCAGTTGTGCCTGGGCCACGTCCACGCCGCGCTCGCCTTGTTCCACGGCGATGCGGTTGGCGGGGCGGTACAGCGGCTGCGATGCGTTCACGCCCAGGGTCTGGGTGTTGGCGGTGTGCTCCACGTCGGGGCCGGGGCGGCTGACGTCGGTTTGTGCGCGCGTCACCCCCGAGGTGAGGGCGGCGCTGGGGCGCAGACCGGCCTGGGCCTGGTCTGCACGGCGGGCGGCGGCTTCCAGCTGAGCGCGGGCGGCCTGCCAGGTGGTGTCATAAGTGCGGGCAGATTCCACCAGCTCCATGAGGCTCTGAGCGTGCACAGGCGCGCAGAGCAGGGCGCTCAAGGCGGCGCCGAGCGCCAGGGTCAGGTGAGTGGGCCGAAAAGCGGTCATGAAGGTCCTCAGAGTGTCTGCACAAAAGGGATGAAAACTGCTGGCCCCAGGGCCAAACCATCAGTAGCGGGGCACTGCGGGGTCGACTTCTGCCGACCAGGCATCGATGCCCCCTGAAATATTGGCCAAGTGTTCAAACCCGTGTTGCTCCAGAAAAGCCGCCACGTTCATGCTGCGCATGCCGTGGTGGCACAGGCAGGCAATGGGCTGGTCCTTGGGCAATTCGCCCAGGCGGGCGGGGATTTCTCCCATGGGGATGGCTCTGAGCTCAAACCCCTCGGCCCGCACACTGGCGGTTTGCAGTTCCCAGGGCTCGCGCACGTCCAGTACCAGGGGCTGGGTGCCGGCGGCGTTGGCGGCAAACCAAGCAGCAAGTTGGGCTGGGCGGACGCGAGTGATCATGCAGAACTCCGAAGACAGGGTTTAGAACGAGAAGCTTGAAGGCTCGGGGAAGTTCACCAGGCGGGGGGCGATGGTGTCCCAGGGGGAGGTGGTTTCAAACCGGTCGCCCTTGCGCTGGATCACGGTGAAGCGCATCACGGGGTCAGAGCCCACGATGGCGCCCAGGCGGCCGCCGTCGCGCAGCAAGGACAGCAGGTTCTTGGGCACTTGCGCGACCGAGCCGCTCAGCACGATCACATCGAAGGGGCCGTCTGGCACGGCATCACGGGCGCCGTCACCCTGGCGCACTTCGGCGTTCTGGATGCCGGCGTTGCGCAGGTTTTCGCGGGCCATGCTGGCCAGTGTGGGGTTGATTTCGAGGGACACCACGCGCTCGGCCCGGTGGGCCAGCAGGGCCGCCATGTAGCCAGAGCCTGCGCCAATTTCCAGCACACGGTCGGTGGGCTGAACGCGCAGGTCTTGCAGGATGCGGGCTTCCACGCGGGGCTGCAGCATGCTGTGACCCTGGCGCACGGCCTCTTCCGCGTCGTTGCCCAGCAGGGGTACTTCGATGTCAGCGAATGCCAGGCTGCGGTAAGCGGCTGGCACAAAGTCTTCGCGGCGCACGACGGACAGCAGCTCCAGCACGTCGGCATCCAGCACGTTCCAGGGCCGGATCTGTTGCTCGATCATGTTGTAGCGGGCCTGGGCGACGGGGTCGCTGATGTTGGCGGACGTGTTCAGTGGCAAATTCATCGAAGGTCTCCAGTGGGAGTGCGGGTCAGGACAAACCCCGAATTTTAGATGGCCCAGACGTGCTGTGGCCGCGTCCCATCTTGCCAAGGGCCCAGCGCGCCAGGTCATCCATGTAGCAATACACCACGGGCACCACCACCAGCGTCAACAGCGAGGAGGTAATGACGCCCCCAATCACCGCTTGGCCCATGGGCGCGCGCTGCTCGGACCCTTCGGAAAGGGCAAACGCCAGGGGCACCATGCCGAAAATCATGGCCAGCGTGGTCATGAGGATGGGGCGCAGTCGCACGCGCGCAGCCAGCAGTAGGGCCTCGGCACGGGGTAGGCCGGGCACGGTCTGGCCTGCGTCATTGACATGCTCTTCGCGGGCGCGGATGGCGAAGTCCACCAGCAGGATGGCATTTTTGGTGACCAGGCCCATCAGCATCACCACGCCGATGATGGAGAACATGGACAGCGTAGAGCGGAACATGAGCAGCGCCAGTACCACCCCGATGAGGGTGAGGGGCAGCGAGGTCATGAGCGCGAGTGGCTGCAAGAAGCTTTTGAACTGGCTGGCCAGAATCATGTAGATGAAGATGATGGCCATGACCAGGGCCGAGATGGCGTAGCCAAAAGACTCGGCCATGTTCTTGGTGGAGCCACCAAACTGGTAGCGGTAGCCTGGGGGGAAGACCACGCTGTCAAGCGCCTTGCGGATGTCTGCCGACACCTCGCCGGCAGAGCGTTGTGCCACGTTGGCATTCACGGCCACCTCGCGCGTCAGGTCCCGCCGGTTGATCTGGTTGGCGCCGGTGGATTCGCTCACCTGGGCCACCTGGTTCAACCGCACGATCCGCGTGGTGCCATCGGCAGCGCTCAGGGCGAAGGGCAGGCGCTCCAGGTTTTGCGGAGCGGTGCGCGACTCAGGTGCCAGGCGCACGTTGACGTCGTAAGTCTGGTCATCGGGCGCGCGCCAGTTGCCCACCGTGGTGCCAGCCACCAGCGTGCGCAGCGACGTGGCCATTTGTGCCACGGAAAGGCCCAGGTCCGAAGCCACGTCCCGCTTGACCTCCAGCGCGATCACGGGCTTGTCGGGCTTGGCGCTGCTGTCCAGGTCCACCAGGCCTGGGATGTGGCGGATTTTTTCGCTCACCTCGGCCGTGAGGCGTTCCAGTTCGCGAAGGTCTGGCCCCTGCAGCGAGAACTCAATCTGCTTTTGCCCGCCCACCGGGTCCAGCAGCCCCACGTGGGTGACGGTAATGCCGGGCACGCGCTGCAGGCGTTCACGCAGCACGGTGGACATCGCGTCCACGCTGCGGCTGCGGTCCTTGCGGTCTACCAGGCGCACGTAGATGCTGGCGTACATCTTCCCCTGGGCCGAGCCGGTGTTGATGGTGGCCAGCGTGTAGCGCACCTCCGGCAGCTCGCGCAAAATGCCTTCTACCTGCCGCGCCTTGGCCTCGGTGGCCTCCAGCGAGGAGCCCACGGGGGTGTAGAAATTGACGGTGGTCTCAGAGAAATCGGCCTTGGGCACGAATTCAGTGCCCAGCAGCGGCACCATGAAAATGCTCAACACAAAGATGCCCAGCGCAATGAACAGCGTAGCCAGCTTGTGTACCAGCGACCAGCGCAGGATGTGCTGGTAGCCCTCGGCCAATGCATCGGTCGCACGGTCAAACCAGCCGGTGACCCGGCCAATGGTCTTGTCGTAGAAGGTGACAGGCTCGGTGCGCTGACCGTGTGCGTGGATGCTCGGATCGTGCCAGACACTGGAGAGCATGGGGTCGAGCGTGAAGCTCACGAACATCGAGATCATCACCGCCGCCACGATGGTGATGCCGAACTCGTGGAAGAACTTGCCGATGATGCCGCCCATGAAGCCAATCGGCATGAACACCGCCACGATGGACAGGGTGGTGGCCAGCACCGCCAGGCCAATTTCCTGCGTGCCGTCCATGGCTGCCGCGTAGGCGCCTTTGCCCATCTGCACATGGCGCACGATGTTTTCGCGCACCACGATGGCATCGTCGATCAGCAGGCCCACACACAGGCTCAGCGCCATCAGCGTGATCATGTTGATGGTGAAGCCAAACATGTTCATGAACAGGAAGGTGCCAATCAATGCAATCGGCAGCGTCAGCCCCGTGATCACCGTGGAGCGCCAGGAGTTCAGGAACAGGAACACGATGAGCACCGTGAGTACGGCGCCCTCGATCAGGGTCTGGCGCACATTCGTCACCGCCACGCGGATGGGGCGGGAGCTGTCGCTGATCACCTCCAGCCGCACGCCTGGTGGCAGTAGCTTGCGGATGTCCACCACGGCAGCGTTCAGGCCATCCACCACTTCAATGGTGTTGTCGCCCTGGGCTTTTTGCACCGACAGCAGCAGGGTGCGCTGTCCGTTGTAGAGGGCGAGGCTTTCCACCTCCTGCGCGCCATCGTTCACGCGCGCCACCTGGTCGAGGCGGATGGGCGCACTGGGCCCCGCCTGGCCTGCCGACGCAGCACCCTTGCGGGCCACGATGATGCGACCAAAGTCTTCGGGGCGCTGCATGCGGGCGTCGATCTGCACCACGCGTTCCTGGGCCAGCGAGCGGATGGCGCCCACGGGCAGGTCCTGGTTTTCGTTGCGCACGGCAGAGACCACCTGCTCGGGCGTGACGCCGTAGGTCTCCAGCGCCTGTGGGTTCAGGTAGATGTTGATTTCGCGCTTGGTGGCGCCCACCAGGTTCACCGCGCCCACACCGCGCACGTTTTCCAGGCGTTTTTTCAGCACCTGCTCGGCCCAGGTCGTCAGCTCCACAGCGGAAGGCGCTGCCGTATTGGCGTTTGCACCGGCTTGGTCATCGGGCAGCACGGCGAGGGACCACACGGGGCGGCTGGCCGGGTCAAAGCGCAGAACCCGGGGCTCTTTCACCTCGGTGCGCAGGTTGGGGCGCACGGTGGCCACTTTCTCGCGCACATCTTCGGCGGCCTTGCGCCCATCAATGTGCAGCTGGAACTCGATGATCACGACCGCCGTACCCTCGTAGCTGCGCGAGGTGAGGGCGTTGATGCCCGCGATGGAGTTGACGCCTTCTTCAATCTTCTTGGTGACTTCGCTCTCGACAATCTCAGGAGAGGCGCCGGGGTAGTCCACCGTCACGACCACTACCGGGAAGTCGATGTTGGGAAACTGATCGACCTTGAGGCGTTGGTAGGAAAACAGGCCCAGCACCACGATGGCAAGCATCACCATCGTGGCAAACACGGGGTTCTTCAGGCTGACTTGGGTGAACCACATACCTGAGGCCTGCGGTTACTGGGCCGCACCAGAAGCGGGCAGGGCGGGCGCTGACGGCATTGCGGGTGCCGCCACCTGTGCAGCCGGTGCAGCCACCGCCGTGCCTTCGCGCAATGTTCCCAGCCGCCCCGCCACCACCGCGGTGCCTGCGGGCACGCCTTCAATGGCCACGAGCGTCTGTCCCTGTACCACGGCGCGCATGCCTGGGGTGACGGGCAGGTGTGCGATGCGGCCATTCTGAACGGCCTGCACATAGGGGCGAGGCTTGTCGGTGCGCACGGCATCCAGCTCTACCGCCAGTACCTGCGTCTGGCCGGTGCTCAGCAAGCCCTGCACAAACATCCCCTGGCGCAACTGCGATGCTGATGCGGTATCCACGCGCAGGTACACCGGCACCGTGCGGCTGCCACCCTGTGCACTGGGGTTGATGCGAACCACGGTGGCGGTCACGTCCTGGCTGGATCCTTCGAGCTGAAGCCGCGCCTTCTGGCCGACGCGCACGGGCAGCGAATCTGCGGGGCTGAGCAGGGCTTCCAGCTCCAGACGGCTGGGGTCTACCACCTCCAGCACACGCCCATCGACCCCCACACGCTCGCCCGGTTGCGCCAGTCGCTGCGCCACCTGCCCAGAAATGGGGCTGCGCAGCACCGTGTCGTCCAGCGCCTTGCGCGCCACGTCAGCGGCAGCGCGGGCTGCCTGGTAGGTAGCTTGCGCCGCTTGCAGGCTGGCTTGCGAATTGACGAGTGCGGTGGCAGAGATAAAGCCCTGGTCTACCAGGGCTTTGTTGTTGTCCAGCTGGCGCTGGTTGATGTCTACCTGCGCCTTGGCAGCATCGGCCTGCTGCTGGGCCTGGCGCAGGCGTGCCTGGGCCTCGGTGGGGTCAATGCGCGCCACCACCTGGCCAGCGCGCACGCTGTCGCCCTCGCGCAGCGTGAGGCTTTGAATCTCTCCCGCCACCCGCGCCTTGATCATGGCCGAATCCACTGCGCGAAGTGCGCCCGAGATGGGAATGCCCAGTTCCAGACTGCGTTGCTGCACCGTGATCATCTCGCCTGCGGCCAGTTGCAGCGGAGCTTGTTCGCGGGTCGAAGCGGCTTCAGCCAGGGCCTTTTTTTCCACTTGCCGTGCGGCCAGCGTGCGCCACACGCCCCAGCCCATCAGCACAACAACCAGGCAGAGGGCCGTCCAGGTGATCCAGCGTTTCATGGGTTTTGAGAGGGTGGGGGTGTTGCACCAGCGGCAGGGCGAACGCACAGGCCGTGGAGGATGTTGTCGATCTGCGAGCGGATGTACTGTTCGGGCGAAAAGTTTTCGTCAGGCAGCGCACAGGGGCCCATGGAGTTGTTCCACAGCATGAGGAACATCATGGGCGCCAGCACAATGTAGGTGCCGTATTCCAGATCCATTTGGCGAAACTCTCCGCGCTCCATACCGCGCTGCAGGATGCGCCGGATGAGAGCGCGGCCAGGCAGGATCACCTCTTGCTGGTAGAACTGAGCGATTTCCGGGAAGTTCTGCGCCTCGCTGAACATCAGCTTGGTAATGCCGGACGCCTTGGTGGCGCCAATGCGCTCCCACCACACCTGGTAACAGTACGCCAGCACCTCACTGGTGGTGCCGACAAAGGTCTCCAGCTCTGTGTTCCACTCGGCAAAGCGGCCGACGTTGTTTTCGCGCACCACGGCCTTGAACAGCTCTTCCTTGCTGGGGAAGTACAGAAACAGCGTGCCCTTGGAGAGCCCGGCACGCGCAGCTACATCGTCCACCCGCGTGGCAGCGAAGCCTTTTTCCACGAACAGGTCCAGCGCCGCTTCCAGCAATTCGCCGGGGCGCGCTTCTTTGCGCCGGCTGCGCTTGGGTGCCGCTTCGTTGGTCAAGGGGTTGTGGGGTGTGTTTTGTGACATTGTTACTGACTGACTGGTTAGTAATGTAGCAACCAGACCTCTGGCAGTCAATGCGCTGGGACAAGCAGTGCTGCCTGGCGAGTCCGTTGTCGTGGGGCGCAGGTCAATTGCACTCGCCCCAAGGGTTATGGCCGCGCGGAATAATGGGCCGCAAAGGAATCAACACCCATGAACTTGCAAACCATCACTTTGGGCGGCGGCTGCTTCTGGTGCACCGAGGCGGTGTTTGACCGTGTGCGCGGCATTACCGACGTGGAAAGTGGCTACACCAATGGCCACACCGTCAATCCCACTTACGAGCAAATCTGCCAGGGCGACACAGGCCATGCCGAGGTCGTGCGCCTGACGTTCGATGCTGACGAAATCAGCCTGGAGGAGATCCTGGAAATCTTCTTCCACACCCACGACCCGACCACCCTGAACCGCCAGGGCAACGATGTGGGCACGCAGTACCGCAGCGGAATCTATTACGACCAGCCCGAGCATGGTGAAGTGGCCAGCGCCATGATCCGCCAGATGTCGCAAGACAAGCTGTTCAGCGCCCCCATCACCACCGAAGTGGCGCCGCTTTCGAACTACAGTACGGCCGAGGCCTATCACCAGGATTACTTTGCGAACCACCCTCACGCCGGGTACTGCGCATTTGTGGTGGGCCCCAAGGTGGAGAAATTCCGCAAGACGTTTGCGCGCTATCTGAAAGACTGAGGCCTGGCTGGTTTTTGCGCTGACGGAGCGCAGAACAACCGGTTGCCGAGGCTCATGTCCTGCCGTGGGTAGTGGCATGTGCCGCGCGCAAAGGGGCTTGTGGTGACTGGGGGTGTGCATAATGCAACCCGTTTGCGTTAAACGCAGCCCGAATAGGCGCTGCAATTCCTTATGTCTTCGACAGCCTGCCCCTCTAGTGACCAGCCCCTGGCCTGGGCTTTGCCGCCGGGCATGCGCGCCACCCGGGCCACCCGGGCGCTGGAACGGCTGTACCACGAGCGCCCCCACGCCGCCTTGTCGGAGGCCGAGGTGGAAGCCGCCCTGGCCGCTGCGGGCGCCCCGGTCAATCGCGTCACGGTGTACCGCATGCTCGACCGCTTTGCCGCTGCAGGCCTGCTGCACAAGCAGGTCGATGCCGCGCGTGTAATGCGCTATGCGCTGGCACCGCAGGGGGAAGAGGGCGCAGCCCCTCGCTTTGAGTGCGACGACTGCCACCAGCAGTTTCGCCTGTCGCAAACCGCAGCGCCAGTGCAGTCGGCCCTGCAAGAAGTGCTGCAGGCGCTGGCCTCGGCCGGGCACGAGGGGCTGGCGGTAGACATTGCCGTGCGTGGCCGTTGCGCGGGTTGCGCCCACCCTGGCACAGGGGCCTCCGCATGATCCGCACCCGGGGCCTGGCCTACCGCTATGGCGCGGGGCCACAGTTGCAGTTTGCCGATGTAGATCTGCCGCAGGGCGGCACCTTGCTGCTGCAGGGGCGATCGGGCACCGGCAAATCCACCTGGCTGGCGCTGGTGGCGGGGCTTCGGGCTGCCACGGGCGGTGATCTGTTTGTGGCGGGTATTCAGCTGGGCACCCAGCGCGGGGCTGAGCTGGACGCCTGGCGCGCACGCTGCATAGGCTTTTTGCCGCAAAAGTTGCATTTGAGCAGTGCCCTCACGGTGGCCGACAACCTGGCCCTGGCCTACTTTGCGGCAGGCCGCCCGCGCGACGATGCCGCCATTGCCCGGGCTCTGGCCCAGGTGGGCGTGGCCGAATTGGCCGGGCGCAAGCCGCACCAGCTCTCGGGCGGGCAGGCGCAGCGCGTGGCCCTGGCCCGCGCCGTGCTGCTGCAGCCCGAGCTGCTGCTGGCCGACGAGCCCACGGCCAGCCTTGACGACGAAGCCGCTGCCGATGCCCTGGCCCTGCTGCAAACCAGCGCCGCTGCCTGCGGCGCCAGCCTGGTGATTGCCACCCATGACCAGCGCGTGGTGCAAGCCCTGGCCGCTGTGCCGCGTTTGCAGCGGCTGGACTTGAATGCTGGCACCGCCGCTACCCCTCAGGGTTATATTTTGAATCAAATCGGCATCCAACGCCCGTTAGATAAGCGGCAGTAGCTATGAAAAATATAGCAAAAACAGCCGCGTTGGCATGGCGTTACCTGTGGTCGCGGCCGCTGGCTGCGGCACTCAACCTGTTGCTGCTCACCCTGGGGCTGGCGGCGATCACGCTGGTGCTGCTGGTGTCCACCCAGCTCGACCGGGCCTTTGAGCGTGACCTGGAAGGCATTGACCTGGTGGTGGGGGCCAAGGGCAGCCCGCTGCAGCTCATCCTGGCGGGGGTGTTCCACATCGACGTGCCCACGGGCAACATCCCCCTGCAAGAGGTGCAGGCGCTGCAGCAAAACCCGCTGGTGGCCCAGGTGGTGCCGCTCAGCCTGGGTGACAGTTACCAGGGCTATCGCATCGTGGGCACCACGCCGGATTACGTGGCGCACTACCGCGCCACCCTGGCCGAAGGCGCGCTGTGGCAGCAGCCCATGGACGCT
Organism: Acidovorax sp. IB03; assembly: GCF_016406015.1. Classification (NCBI taxonomy): domain Bacteria; kingdom Pseudomonadati; phylum Pseudomonadota; class Betaproteobacteria; order Burkholderiales; family Comamonadaceae; genus Acidovorax; species Acidovorax sp. IB03. The sequence continues at coordinate 46,780 of NZ_JAEFCH010000026.1, forward strand.
GTGCTGGGCGCCAGCGCAGCGCGCGGCATCGTCAAGCCCGACCATGCCGGCCAGCCCCTGGTGGGGGCCACCTTCATCGGCAGCCACGGGCTGGGCGGGGGCGGGCATGCGCATGGCGACCACCCCTACCGCGTCAGCGGCGTGCTGGCGCCCTGCGGCTGCGTGCTCGACCGGCTCATCCTCACCAGCACCGAATCGGTGTGGCAGGTGCACGAAGCCGCCACGGCCGAAGACCCCGAAGACCTGGAAATCCTGAAGCAGGAGCGCGAGGTGACCGTGGCCCTGGTGCGCTACCGCACGCCGCTGGCGGCTGTGTCGCTGCCGCGTGCCATCAATGCCAACACCTCGATGCAGGCCGCCGCACCGGCCATTGAAGTGACCCGCCTGCTACGCCTGCTGGGCGTAGGCGCCGACGTGTTGCGCGCCTTTGGCGGCGTGCTGCTGGCCGTGGCGGCGCTGAGTGTGTTCATCGCGCTGTGGAATGCCGTGCGCGAGCGCCGCTTTGACCTGGCCATGCTGCGCATGCTGGGCGCGCCGCCGGGCCGCGTGGCCGGGCTGGTGCTGTGCGAAGCGCTGTGGCTGGCGGCCCTGGCCTGCGCCCTGGGCCTGCTGCTGGGCCACGGCCTGGCGCATGCCCTGGGCTGGGCCTTGCAGACCCAAGGCCTGCTGCCCGTGACGGGCGCCGTGTGGTTGCCGCAAGAGGCCGGTGTGCCGCTGCTGGCGGGCTTGGTGGCTGCACTGGCAGCGCTACTGCCAGCCATGCAGGCCTATCGCACCGATGTGGCCGATCTGCTGGTGCAGCCCTGATGCCGCGTGGTGTGCCGTGTGTGTTTTGTTGTTCGTTGATCTCACCTGAAAGGAATCACCATGAAAAAACTCTGGACCGCCCTGTGCGTTGCCCCCTTGCTGCTGGCCAGCGCTGCCGCCCTGGCACAGGCCCACTCTGACAAGCAGACCAAGGAAGACATCGAGCGCCACCGCGCCATGGCCGCAGCCCATGAAGCCGCCGCCAAGTGCCTGGAAGGCGGCAACGGCGAAGCCGTGTGCATGAAAGAACTGCAGGCGGCCTGCAAAAACCTGGCCATCGGAAAATACTGCGGCATGAAGCACGCGCATTGAGGCGCGTCCCTCCTGCCTGATTTTTTCGCTGATTGAAAGAAGAGTCTGCCCATGCCCCGCCTGCTGTCCTGCCCCTATGCCACCAGCCACGCGCCTAGCCTTGGGGCAGCGCGTTGGCGTGCCGTTGTGCTGGCCTGTGCCGTGGTGGCGTGCGGGGCAGGGGCGGCAAGCGTGTACGCGCAGGCATCAGGCGCGGCAGGCACTCCGGCGCTCAGTTCACCCCTGCCGCCCGGCACCCACGGGCAGCCAGCGGTGGCGGGCAGCGGGGCCGGTTACCACAGCCCCAACAGCCCCATTGCGCCGCTGCCCGTGCGAAGCGATGTGGTGCCCTGGTCGGTGCTGACCGACCTGACCAAGAAAACCACGGCCAACGCTGTGCTGCCGGTGTTCAACGCGCAGCAGCAAGGCATGCACCAGACGGTGCAGCGCATCCAGGGCTTCATGGTGCCCATGGATGCCAAACCCACACAGAAGCACTTTTTGCTCACCTCGGTGCCCTTGACCTGCTCGTTCTGCATTCCCGGCGGGCCTGAGAGCATGGTCGAAGTCAAAGCCAAGACCCCCGTGCGCTATTCGCTGGAACCCGTGGTGGTCGAAGGCAAGTTCAACGTGCTGCCCAACGACCCCTACGGCCTGTTCTACCGTCTGGTAGAGGCAGTGCCTGTGAAGTAACGGGCTGCTGCTGCGCCCCTTTGCCCTGTTTTTGCTGCTGAAATCTCTTCGCCTTTCATCTGCCATGCGCCTGCCTTTGCCACGGCCCCACCAGCGTGTGTGCACCGCCGTGCGCCCGGGTGCCGGTGCGCGCGCATGGCAGGTGGCTTGGCTGGCCTGCCTGCTGCTGGCTCTGGCATGGGTGCCCACCCTGGGCCGGGTGCACCAGGCGCTGCATTCTGGCGACCACCGCACGGTGCCCATCCAGGGGTTTGCACATACGGGCCATGCCGGTGATGCTGCGCACCCCCATGCCCGTGCGCAGGCGGCACCAGCCGCAGCCGCGCTGATCGAATCCCTGCTGCCCGCCCACACCAGCGGGCTGGACTGTCTGCAGCTGGATCAGTTGGCCCTGGCCGATGGTCTGCTGGCCTCTGCGCCGGGCTTGCCTGCCTTCTCCAGCGCCCACCACGCCCCAATGGGCTTGGTGCAGCACGGGTGGGTGCTGCACCAAGCCCTGTTCCAGGCCCGCGCACCGCCCGCAGCCTTGCGGGCCTGAATCACTGCGTTGACCCCCACCGCTTTTGCTGCCGGGGGCTCGGCCCCTGGTGGGCCCTGTGCGTTCTTGGCCCCCCGCTAAACCCCGTGCTGTGCCACGGGCTGGTGGGTAGGGCGCTCATTACTCCTGATTTGATAGCTGCTGGCGCTTGATTGGCGGGCGCTAGCGTGCTTTTTTGTCTTCATCGTCGCAGGGCAGGCGGGTCTGTGCCCGCGTGGGCTGTGGCACGCCGCGCGCCGCGCACTGCGGTTGCTGCCCTGTTCGCGTCTGATTTTTTGATTTCCAAGGTTTCTCATGATTCATTCCACATTGGCATCCCGCCGCCTTGCCCTGCGCCCCGTGGCCCTGGCCGTTGCTTTGCTGGCTGCAGGGGGCTGCGCGCTGGCCCAGACCCAGGCAGCCGCGTCCGCCGAAGCCAGCCTGCCTGCCGTCACCGTCTCTGCCAGCGGCCTGCAGCTGGGCGCGGGCGACATGACCACGCCTGTCACAGTGCTTGAAGGCGATGAACTGGTGCGCCGTCGCGAGGCCACGCTGGGCGAGACGCTGGGCAGCGAACCCGGCATCACCAGCAGCCACTTTGGCGCCGGGGCCAGCCGCCCCATCATTCGCGGCATGGACGGCCCGCGTGTGCGCGTGCTCAGCGACGGTGCCGAGCTGCACGATGCCTCCACCATCAGCCCCGACCACGCCGTGGTGTCCGAGCCCATGCTGGCCACGCAGATCGAAGTGCTGCGCGGCCCATCGGCCCTGGTGTACGGCAACGGCGCCGTGGGCGGCGTGGTCAATGTGCTCGATGGCAAGGTGCCCACGGCCATTCCGCAAAAAGGGTACGAAGGCAGCGCCGAGCTGCGTGCCAACACCGGCGCCCGCGAGGGGGCGGGTGCTTTATCGCTGACCGGTGGAGCTGGCCACTTGGCGGTGCATGTGGAGGGCGTGGCGCGCGACGCGGGCGACTACCGCGTGGGCAAGGGCTGGGCGCCTGAGGGCGAGGCCACCCGCAAGGTGCCGGGCAGCTTCAACCGCACCGACACGGGCAGCGTGGGGCTGTCGTGGGTGGGCGAGCGCGGCTACCTGGGCGCGGCCTACACGCGCCAGACGGCCAAGTACGGCCTGCCGGGGCACAACCACAGCTTTGAAGGCTGCCACACCCATGGCGACCATCTGCATTGCGGTGCCCATGCGGGCGAAGACGATGACCACGACCATGAAGATCACGACCATGGCGATGTGCCCGTGGTGGATTTGCGCAGCGAACGCTTTGACGTGCGCGGCGAGCTGCGCAACCCGTTCGCAGGTTTCTCGGCCCTGCGCCTGCGTGCGGGCGTGACCGACTACGTGCACGACGAGGTCGAAGACGGTGCCGTCAGCACCACCTTCAAGAACAAGGCCTATGACACCCGCGTGGAGCTGCAGCACGAGCCCATCGCCGGGTTCAAGGGCGTGGTGGGTTTGCAGACCTCGCAGCGCAAGTTCAGCGCCGAAGGCGAAGAGGCTTACGTGGAGCCCACCGTCACCCGCAAGGTGGGGTTGTTTGTGCTGGAGGAATACCGCCTGGGCGACTGGCGCTTTGAGGGTGCTCTGCGCCACGACCGCCAGACGGCCGAGGCGCAGACCACGGGCATCGAGCGCAGCCACAACGGCACCTCGGCATCGCTGGGCGCGGTGTGGCGCTTCACGCCGGGCTACCAGGTGGGCACCTCGTTCACCCGCGCCAGCCGTGCGCCGTCGGCCGAAGAGCTGTACGCCCGGGGCCTGCACATGGCCACCAGCACCTACGAGCGGGGCAACGCTGATCTGCGTGCAGAGACCTCGCAAAACATCGACGTGAGCCTGAAGAAGACCAGTGGCGACACCACCTTTGGCGTGAGCGTGTTCCACAACAAGGTCAACAACTACATCTATGGCCGCACGCTCGATGCGCTGGATGGCCTGCAGCTGCTGCAGTACAGCCAGGCCAACGCCACCTTCACCGGCATCGAAGGCCAGGTGCGCCAGGCCCTCACACGCAACTTGGGGCTCACGCTGTTTGGCGACACCGTGCGCGCCAAGCTCGACGATGGTGGAAATCTGCCGCGCATCCCGGCCACCCGCGCTGGCTTGCGGCTCGATGCCAACTGGCAGGCCTGGGAGGGCCAGGTGGAATGGGTGCAAGTGGCCCGCCAAAACCGCGTGACCACGTTTGAAACCGCGACGCCCGGCTACGGCATGCTGAACCTGGGCGCCGCCTACCACGGCAAGCTGGCCAATGGCTCGCCCTGGCAGTTGTACGTGAAGGGTAACAACCTGACCGACCGCTTGGCCTACGCCCACACCTCGTTCATCAAAACCGCTGCGCCGCGGATGGGGCGCAATATCACCGTGGGCGTGAAAGTGGCGTTCTGATAAAGCCCGGGGTCCGTGGCGTGCAGGGGCCCTGTTAAGGCGGGCTAGGTTTTGTGGACCAGCGCATGCGTGGGGTGCTGCCCCGTCAGCAGCAAAAACATGGCAAACACGGGGCCTTGCATGGTGCGCTCATCGGTTTCGCTTTCCAGGGCTTGCCAGGTGCGTGACTGCAGGCCGCCCCGGCTGCCCTGCTGCACCGGGTAGCCCATCAACTCGGCCGCCTGCACTTGGCTCAGGCCTGCGGCGATGCGTGCGGCTTTGAGTTCGCCAGCCGTGGGGGCGGGCATGTCCAGGGTGAGAGGGGGGCTGGATGTCATGGGGCAAAAAGGTGAGAGTTCATTGCCTTTGCCCGTCTGAGCGCTCACCCAACTCAGCGAAGCAGCCCTGGCTAACCACGCCAGGGGAGTTGGGGCAGCAGCTCTCGGCAAGGCAAGGCGTGCAGGCTTTCCATTGTGATGGATGCGGCACCCTTGCCACTTCTTGTGCAGTGCAGGGCCGCAGCCTGGCGCAGCGGCCCTGGCTGCGTGCGTCAGTCGAGCTTGATCTTGGCGGCCGTGACCACGCTGGCCCAGCGTGCGCGTTCCTTGGTGAAGAACTGGTCTTGCTCGGCGGGCGTCATGGTGACCACCTCAGCCCCCTGGCCGGCCAGGCGCGAGCGGATTTCGGGCGCGCGGATGGCGGTGATGAGCGCCTTGTTGAGCTTTTGCACCACGGCTTCCGGTGTGCCACGCGGCACCAGCACGCCTTGCCAGGTGCCCGATTCATAGCCCGCGATACCTTGCTCTGCAATAGTGGGCACGTCGCCAATCAGCGGCATGCGCGTGGACTTGGAAACGCCCAGCACCTTGAGCTTGCCGTTTTGCACCTGGGGCAGGGTGGCCAGCATGCCGTTCATGAGCACCTGGGTTTGCCCGGCCACGGTGTCTTGAATGGCGGTGACACCGCCCTTGTAGGGGATGTACTGCCAGCGGGCGCCACTGGCGCGCTCAAGTGCCACGCCTGCCAGGTGCGGTGCGCTGCCGGTGGCCGTCACGGCAAAGTTCAGGTCGTTCTTCTTGGAGTAGGCGACCAGTTCCTTGAGGTTGTTCACCGGCACCGAGGGGTGCACCACCAGCAGGTGGGGCGAGTAGGCCAGCATGGTCACGCCACGCAGGTCTTTGGACGGGTCGAACGACAGTTTGGTGTACACCGACGGGCTGATGGCCAATGCGCCCACGTCGCACAGCAGCAGCGTGTAGCCATCGGGCTCGGCCTTGGCCACCAGGTCGGCGCCCAGGTTGCCGTTGGCGCCTGCCTTGTTTTCCACGATCACGCTTTGCTTGAGCGATTCCGACAGCACCTGGCTGATGGATCGCGCGATGATGTCCGAACTGCCGCCGGGCGGGTAGGGCACGATGATGCGCACCGTTTTGCTGGGCCATTCAGCCGCGTTCTGTGCAAAGGCGCTGGCCGTGGCCAGCAGGGCAAAGCCTGCCAGTACGGCGGAGCGGCGAAGGATGGTCATGGAATTGTCTCCCGTTGGTAAAATGTTGTTGGTCATCGTACAACATGAAAAAAGCCAGCACAAGGGGATTTTTCTGGGGGAAATCACTATGTGATGCCTCTGGTTACAAGGGAGAAGCTGACTTAATCTGATGCTGACTGATGGCCCGATTTCACCCGAGACAGGTTGGATGGAGCGATTCTGAGAGAAAAATTGTCGTTTAATCTCAATTTGTTGTACGACAACACACAACTAATCGAGGTAAAGGTATCTTCCCGTGCGCTGCCCCTTTCGGGGGATCGATGCGAAAGCGCCACAGGCTTTGTCTTTGGTGGCCTGTGTCAGTAGCGCAGGTGGCCCGGTGCGCCTGGGGAGCGCCTTTTCGTCACTCAGCCATATCGCTGTGGCAGAGTAGCGCCCCGCATCCCACAAACACGTCTGGCTTTCGCTGGGCGTGGGTTTTTGTCTTTACGCGCCATGTCTGTCACACCAAGTCCGTCTACGTCCCCCGTTGCACCTGCCACTCCCTGGGAGGTGTTCTGGGTGTTCCTGCGCCTGGGGTTGACCTCGTTTGGCGGGCCTGTGGCCCACCTGGGCTACTTCCGTGATGAGTTTGTGGTGCGCCGCCGTTGGCTCACGGAGCACAGCTACGCAGACCTGGTGGCGCTGTGCCAGTTCTTGCCGGGCCCGGCCAGCAGCCAGGTGGGTATGGCGCTGGGGCTGATGCGTGGTGGCTGGGGTGGTGCGCTGGCAGCTTGGGTAGGGTTCACGCTGCCGTCGGCCTTGGCGCTGGCGTTGTTGGGCCTCGGGTTTTCTGCGGGCGGGTTTGGCATGCCTGCAGGGTTGGTGCAGGGCCTCAAGGTGGTGGCCGTGGCTGTGGTGGCCCAGGCGGTGTGGGGCATGGCGCGCGGGTTGTGTGCCACGGCAGGGCGGGTGGCGTTGATGCTGGCCGCCTGTGCCATTACCTTGGTGCAACCGGGTGTAGTGGGCCAGTTGGCTGCTATGTTGGGGGCAGGCTTGGTGGGGTGGTGGGCCTGGGGCCGCAAGCAAGCTGATGCGGTGCCGAGTGCGGTAACCGACGCGCGGGACGCCTGGGCTGTCCCTCTTTCGCGTCGCGGGGGGCTGGCGCTGTTGGCAGTGTTCGCCGCCCTGCTGGTGGTGCTGCCGTGGTCGGTGGCCGTGGCGCCCGCCGCAGACGGCACAGCTTCTGCGCTCTTGGTAGTGGATGCGTTTTACCGCGCCGGTGCGCTGGTGTTTGGCGGCGGCCATGTGGTGCTGCCCCTGCTGCAGTCGGCCGTGGTGGAGCCCGGCTGGGTGTCTGCCGACGCATTTTTAGCGGGCTATGGTGCCACCCAGGCCGTGCCAGGCCCGCTGTTCACCTTTGCTGCCTTTTTGGGTGCGGCGATGGCGCCTGGCTGGGCCGGAGCAGGCTTGGCGCTGCTGGGCATTCTGGGCATTTTTCTGCCGGCTTTTTTGCTGGTGGCGGGCGCACTGCCCTGGTGGGCGCCGCTGCGCCAGCGGACCTGGGCGCGGGGTGTGCTGGCCGGGGTGAATGCAGCGGTGGTGGGCTTGCTGCTGGCCGCGCTGTATCAGCCAGTGGCCACCAGTGCGCTGCACAGCGCGGCGGATGTGGCCCTGGCGCTGGTGGCGCTGGCTGCGCTGCTGCGCTGGCGGGTGCCGCCCTGGGCGGTGGTGGTGGCCACCGCGTTGACGGGCTGGGGGCTGCAGGTCTTGCTGCCGGTTTGGGTATGAAAATCGGCTCTAGGGATCCTCTGCACGAATCGAGCGGCAAGTGTGCTCTGCGGATCGGGATGGGCTGCAAGGCGCAAAACGCAGCAATAGCCGTAGCTATTGCGAGTATTTGCAACGCCGCAGACCGCCCGAGACCGCAGATGCACACGGCGCGTTGATTCGTGCAGTGAGGTTGCCCCTGAATTTCGGAGCGCTTAGCCCGGGTTTCATGCGGCGTTCTTG